>CANRGW010000013.1 GCA_947630205.1 uncultured Bacilli bacterium | reverse complement strand
CGTACATTAATAGTCATTGGTATTCTCATACAATGTTCCAAATCTTTTTTTAAAATTTCTCTTGGTATTCCTGTTGACTCTTTTCCAAATATTAAATAAATATCTCCTTTTTGATAACTTTCTTTATAATCAAAACTAGTATGAGGCTTTTTACCATATCTTGTAAAATAATAATAAGTACCTTTATTTTTCTTCTTAAATTCTTCAAAATTCTTATATACATAATATTCTAATTTATCTATATAATTAACACCACTTCTTTTAATACTTGCTTCATCTAACTTAAAACCTAACGGTTCAATTAAATGTAACCTTGCTCCGGTTGCTACACAAGTACGCATAATATTACCTGTATTAGTTGGTATTTCTGGTTCATATAAAACAATATTTAACATCATAACACCTCAAGGAAAATTATACTTAAGTTATCCTTAAAAGTAAAGTTAAATTGGTAAAGAAAGTACTACTTTTGTTCCTATTTTAGGTTTAGAATAATATTTTATCTTCCCCCCATGAAGTTCCATTATTTCTCTTGATAAAGCCGTTCCTAAACCTGTACCATTTCTTTTAGTTGTAAAAAATAAATTTGTAATATGATTAAGTGTATCATCATCCATACCTATTCCATTATCTTCAATAACAATTTGAAAATTTTTCTTAACAACTTTTGTTTCTATCTTTATTAACATTTCGCCTTTTTCTTTATCAAATGCTTCACTTGCATTCTTTAAAATATTCACGATAACTTGTTTTATCCTATTATAATCAAGTTCTAAATAAACTTCCTCATCAGGAATTTTACTTTTTATTTTTATATTATTTTCTTTAAAAAATAACTCTAAAGACTCTAAAACTTCATCAATTAACATATAAATATCTACATCTTCTTTCGTTATTTTTAATTTAGTATAATCCAAATAATCATCCATTAAAGTTAAAGTTCTTTCAATTTCTCCTTTAATAATAGGGATATATTTTTCTATTTTTTCCTTATCTTTTAAATCTAACATATCTAAATATCCTTTACAAACAGCAATAGGATTTTTTATTTCATGAGTTAACTTAAAAAGAGATGTACGTAAAACTTTTTCTTTTTCTAGTTCTCTTATAGCTGTATTTAAATTCATGATTTCTTCTCCTCTCAATAAATACATAAATACTAAATAACTACTTCCATAAAAAACTATCATTTTCATAAAAACATCTAAGAAATTTGTTAAAAAAGGATTAGCATTAACATTAAAGTAAAAAACTTCAATTGCTAAAATAATACTTTTAATAAAAACAAAAATATAAATTAATAAATTAACTTTCATTATTCTTTTATTAATAATTAAATAAATTACAAAATATAAAACATATTCAAAAAAAATAAAGAAAATGTTATATTGAAAACCTACAACATAATATATTCCTATTAAAAAAGATAAAAAAATACTTGTTAATTCTTTTCTTTTTAAGTAACTTATTAAAAGTGGAATATTAATTAAAATTAAAGAATTAGAATACTTTTTAAAAATAATAAATAATATAACTTCTAAAATCAAAATAAAAGATAAGAAAAAACGATCTTGTTTTTGTTTGTAATTATTATTATAAGATAAATTTAAAAGATAAAAAGAAAGTGGTAAAAATAAAATACTAATGTTAAATACTGCATAAATCACATAATCACCTCATGGTTATACTAGCAAACTTTAATGTCTTATTTTGTCGAATTTTGTCGAGATATGAAAAAAACGATATTTTTTTATCGTTTTATGTCATCTATATATTTTTTTAATTGTTTAGAATTATTACCTAAAATAATTTTTAATTGATTATCAATTTCGACAATTCCTTTAGCACCTAATTTTTGGATGGCTTCTTTATTGGCTTTCGTAGTATCTCTTAAAGTTACTACAAACCTTGATAAGTTATAATCACTACTAACTATATTATCTTTACCACCTAAATAATCTATCAACTTATTTATTTCCAAATGAGCATCTTTTTTAGTTGATTTTAAAACGGCTAGTAGAATAATTAAAAAAATGACTACTATAATTATATATTTTAACATTTTATCACCTATAATTAATTATATAATAGATTAGGAAAAAATAAAAGATTTTTTTAAAAGAACAAGTAAGTTACCTGTTCTTTATTTTTAACCATTAATTTGGTTCATTACTTCTTCGGCAAAGTTTTCTTGACGTTTTTCAATACCTTCACCAACTTCAAATCTTGTCATAGAAATAAGTTTAGCCCCATTATTTTCTAAATATTTAGAAACAGTTTCTTTATTTTCGGCTTTAACGAAGATTTGATTAGCAAGACATACTTCTTCATAGTATTTACGAACTTTACCATTTAAAATATTTTCAATTTTATCTTCTGGTTTGCCTTCATTTAGTAATTCTTGACGCATGATATTTTTTTCTTTTTCTAAAACATCACTTGGTACTTCATTCTCATTTACATATAAAGGACGCATAGCAGCAGCATGCATAGCAACTTCTTTTGCAACTTCTTGATTTCCACCTTCAATTAAAACTAAAGAAGCAATTTTTCCGCCCATATGAATATAAGAACCAAAATTTTCATTATCTTTCTTTTCAACTATTTTAAAACGACGGAAACTAATTTTTTCACCAATTTTAGCAATAGTTGCAACAACTAAATCATTAATAGTTTCATTATCAACTTTTAAAGTTAAGGCTTCATCCATTGTTTTAGCATCACTTTTTAATAAAGTTTCCCCAATCTTGTTAACAAAATTTTGAAATTCTTCATTTTTAGCAACGAAATCGGTTTCACTATTAACTTCTAAAATAACGGCTTTATTGCCATCTACAAAAATTTGACTTAACCCCTCAGCAGCAATTCTGTCTCCTTTTTTACTAGCCTTAGCAATTCCTTTTTCTCTTAACCAATCACAAGCAGCAGCAATATCACCTTTTGTTTCTTCTAAAGCCTTTTTGCAATCAAGCATTCCAGCTCCTGTTTTTTCTCTTAATGTTTTTACATCACTAGCACTAAACATAATTCCTCCTTATTTTAAAACTTCTAGTAATTCTTCTTTTTTCATTTTTGAATAACCTTTGATGCCTCTTTCTTTCGCTAAATCTTTAAGTTCAACTAAAGTTAATTCTTTAATATTTTTAACTTCTTTATCGGCTTCTTTGGTTTCTTTTTCTTTCTTTTTAGTTTCTTTTTGAGGAGTTTCCTTTTTTTCTTTTGGAGTATCTTCTTTAGATACCTTTTCTTCTTTTACCTCTTCCTTTTTACTTTCTTTTTTATCATCTTCTGATATAACATCAACTATTTCAGAACCATTACTACTTGCAATAGCATTAGTTAAAGCATTAAGAACAACTTTAACTGCTCTTACAGCATCATCATTTCCAGGAATTGGATAATCTAAAACATCAGGATCACAATTAGTATCAACAATACCAAAAGTTTTGATACCTAATTTATGGGCTTCACGAATGGCTATTTCTTCTTGTTTAGGGTCAACAACAATCATAGCAGCAGGAAGTTCTTTCATATCTCTAATTCCTCTTAAGTATCTATCTAATTTTTCATATTCTTTATTTAAAAGAGCAACTTCTTTTTTAGGTAATAAATCATAAGTACCATCTTCTTGCATCTTTTCTAATTCTTCTAATCTTTTAACTCTTGAACGAATTGTTTTAAAGTTTGTTAAAGTACCACCTAACCAACGTTCTGTTACGTAATACATTCCTGTTCTTTCAGCACATTCTAAACATGCTTCATTGGCTTGTTTTTTTGTACCAACAAAAATTACTTTACCACCATCTTTAGCAATTTCTAAAAGAGCATCATATGCTTCCTCTAATTTTTTAACGGTTTTTTGTAAATCAATTATATAGATGTCATCCCTTGCTTCAAAGATATATTCTTTCATCTTTGGGTTCCATCTTCTTTTTTGGTGTCCGAAGTGAACACCTGCTTCTAATAAATAATTCATTGAAACTACTGTCATATTTTTTCTCCTTTTCCTTCAATTAACTTCTTATATTCTACCAAATTGGCAGGATGAATATAAATTCATTAATTTGTTTATTTTATTTTAAAGCCTCTAATAATTCAGCTTTTTTCATTGTAGTATATCCTTCAATATTCTTTTCTTTAGCTAAATTTTTAAGTTCAGCAACAGTTAAACTATTTAAATCTTTTGTTTCTTCTTTGGAAGGATTAACTTTAACTTTTTCTTCTTTTGATTTTTCTTCTTTTGCTACTTCTTTAACTACAACTTTACCACTTTTAGCAACTTTAACTAATTCTTTAAAAGCATCCATATCATTAATGGCTATTTCTGATAACATTTTTCTATTAACTTCAACACCTGCTTTTGTTAATCCATTAATGAATTTTGAATAACTAATATCATTTTCACGACAAGCGGCATTAATTCTTGTAATCCATAATTTTCTAAATTCACGTTTCTTTTGTCTTCTATCACGATATGCATAAACTCTTGAATGCATTAATTGTTCTTTAGCAGATTTATATAATCTATGTTTACTACCGAAGTAACCACTTGCTTCTTTTAGAACTTTTTTATGTCTTTGTTTCGTTTCTACTCCACTTTTAACTCTTGTCATATTGAACTCCTCCTTACTAGATTATATCTCTTAATCTATTTTTATCGGCTTTTGATAAAGCGCTTCCCTTTCTATTCTTTCTATTAATATCAGCATTTTTCTTACCAGTATTATGTCTTGAACCTGGACGTCCTATTTTAATAGTGCCGCCTTTTCTAATCTTTAATACTTTTTTTGTACCTTTATGTGTTTTTAATTTTTGCATTTCAATCTCTCCTTTTCTTATTTTTTTGGTGCAAGCATCATCGTCATCGTTCTTCCATCTAGTTTTGGTGCATCAGTGATAACAGATATCTCACTTAAGCGTTCAGCAAATTTTATTAAAACATCTTGACCAAGTTCAGTATGAGACATTTGACGACCTTTAAATCTAATTGTAAGTTTTATCTTAGCACCTTTTTCTAGATATTTGGTAACTTGTCTTAATTTTGTTTCAAAGTCTCCAACATCAATAACACTACTAAGTCTAAACTCTTTTGTCTCTGTCATATTTGCTTTTTGTCTTTTAATGTTTTCTTTTTCTTTCTTATTTTTCAAATAACGATATTTGTTATAATCCATTATTTTGGCAACCGGTGGATTACCATTAGGGTTCATAAGTACTAAATCAAGACCTGCATAATTTGCTAAAACAAGCGCATCTTTTAAAGGTTTTACCCCTACTTGTTCTCCATTTGGACCAATTACTAAAACGGAACTTGCTTTGATTTGTTCATTAATTAACAAACCATTTTTGTTGTTTGCGATACAAAACACCTCCAATATATTAAATTTAAAAAAAGCAGATAGAATTATCCACTTTAAATACACTAAAAAACAATATAAACATTATTTAATTTAGGCATTTACCCATTGATAAACTCAATCAGGTGGAATAAATCTCTTTCCTTTTTCAATTTACGTATAAGATAATAACTTTTTTTCCCTTATTTGTCAAGACTTTTTTAAGTTTTTTTATCTTTTCTATAAAATTTTTCTAAATATTTTTTCTCATCTTGAAAATCTATATAATGATAACAATCTTTATATAAATCATATATATCTTTTCCTATCTTTCTTTTGGAAAAAGTAAAATCATATAAATATCTTTCTAATAAAAATTTTTCATAGCAATATTTTATATCTTTAAAACTCTTTATTATTTTAAAAAGAAGAAAAATAGTCATTAAAAATAAATTTAAATTATGATAATTAAAAAGACATATCATTAATAATATTATAGTTGTTAAAATAGAAACACTAAAAGTTATATAAAAACTTTTTAAATAATTAAAAAACTTATTTAAAATTAAATTTAAAAGTCGTCCTCCATCTAATGATAATATAGGAAGTAAATTAAAAATTAAAATAGTTAAATGATAGGTTCTAATATAAGAATATTTAAAAAAATAACTTAGAATAATATAGGTAATTATTTGAACTAATGGTCCTGCTAAAATAATTAAAATTTCTTTATTAAGAGAACTATTTTCTTTCGTATCAAATAAAGTTCTTCCTCCATAAGGATAAAAAGTTATATTTAAAACTTTCCATTTTAAAAGTATTCCCATATAAGCATGACCTAATTCATGAAAAAATAAAAGGATAAAAATAAAAGTAAATTCTTTAAACATTCCTAAACTTAAAACTAAAAGAAGAAATAAATAAAAAGTAAAATCAAACTTAATTTTTAAGATAGTCTTCAATTTTCAAATATTCCTGATTTTTTTCAAATACTAAATACAAATTATTATCAACTGTTTCTCCTAAAAAACTACCTTTACTTACATAATCATATAATTTAACACTTGGATTTTGTAAATTTCCATACCAAATATCAACTCCATCTATTCCTTCAATTATAATTGTATAACCATAATTTTCCATATCCGATGCATATACAACAATTCCACTTTCAATAATTGGAACTAAATAAGCATTATTAACTTCTAATTTATAACCATCATAATAACCAGAAACATTTTGATATTCTAATTTTTCATTAAAAACAGAAGCCGTATCATCACTTTTATAACTAGGAAAAATATTACCAAAATATTTATTATATAGATTATTAATATAAGCAAATGATAAATTATCTTTAAAAACTTTATTCTCTATAAAATCTTTAAATTTTGCATTGGTTTTCATAAAAATAAGACAAAATATAACTAGTATAAAACATATTAAAAATTTATTTAAGAAAGAAATTAAAAAACTTTTTTTAGGTGTTTTTTTTGAAGAATTATTTAAAAATTTACTAGAATTTAAATCCATATTATCACCATTAAAGTATATTAATAATAATTCTTTTTCATGTCTTAAATCTTCATTTATAAAATATGTAAAGAGAAATTATTTGTTCTTTTTTATGTATTAAGTGTTACTTTTATATTTTCAAGTTCTATATCTGTTTTTAAATTTTTAAAATCTTGGTTATAAAGAAAATCATATCTAAATAAGGAAAAGCCTTCATATTTATTAAGTGTTTTTACATAATTTATTTGCCTACTTATAATATTATCATTATCTTGCCATTCATTTCCACCACTTCCTGCTTGATTATCAAAAGAACCTACTTTATAAAATGCTAGAACTGGTATTATTTTTACTTTATTTTCTATTAAGTTATTCCATTCTGTAACTGTTTCAATAAAAGGTTTATATTGATTTTCAAAACCATAATAAACTTGGGGCATAATAATATCTACATAATTATCTTCTTTAAGCCATGTTTTAACATCAGCAAAATGTAAATCATAATTATTATTAATATTTCCATCAGGAGCAATACTAAAAATTATTTTGGAATTATAATCTTTAATTAATTTATAAACACTTTTTATCATTGTATTAACAATTTGTAAGCGATAATCTCCTAAAGTAATATTAGGATTATTAAGAGAATATTTTAAATAATTTTCATTGTCTATTTCTTGATCAACATAAAAATAATCGTCAAAATGAATACCATCTAAATCATAATTTGATATTAATTCATATACTTGTTTTAAAATTAAATCAATGGCTTTAGGACTTGCTGGATTATAATATATTCCTAAATTGCTTATTTTTACATCATTGGTATTTAATAAAGAATAAGCAGGATTGTCTTTAGATAATTTAGTTATATCATTAGTTGAACTTATACGATAAGGATTTATCCAAGCATGAATTTTTAAATTTCTTTTATGACCCTCTCTTAAAAAATAATCAAGGTAATCCATTCCAGGATTTTTTCCCTCTACTCCACTTAAGGTATACGAATAAGGAAATATTTTAGAATTATAAATACTATCAGAAAAAGGAGATACTTGTAAAAAAATTGTATTAAATTTAAGTGATTTAACATTATCAAGCATTTTATTGATATAGGCTTTATTAATATTTAAAGAATTGCCTTGAAAGTAAGTTAAATATTCAAGATAACTTATATAAATTCCTCTTATTTCCTGTTCTTCTTGAAAAATTTCTGAATTTTTAGAAGCACTTACAAAAGCCATAGAAAATAAAAACGTTAGAAAAATTAAAAAAAAGACAAATATTTTTTTCATATAATCACAACTTAATTGTATGAAATTTCTTTGTCTAATTTTAACGAATTTTCTACATTTTTTCTACTTCTTCAATGGCTAAAATGTTTAGTAATTCATGCATTACAATATAAACTAATTTAGTAAGTGCTAAATAGGTATTTCTAATCTCTTCTTGTTCTTCTTTTAATATATGATAATTATTATAAAATTTATTAAATAAACTTGCTAAATCAAAAAGAAAATCAGTTATATAATTTAAACTTTTATCATTATAAGATTTATTTAGAATATTAGGAAGTTCTAATATTTTTAAAAGGATATCTAAAACTTCGGTATTGGGAATATTAATTAATTTATAGTCCGTAAGAGAACTTTTATTTAATAAGGATTTAATTCTTACAACTGTATATAAAATATAAGGACCTGTTTTTCCCTCAAAAGATGAGAATTTAAAAGGATCAAAAATATAATCAGTATTTCTAAAGGACATTAAATCAGCAAATTTTAAAGTAGCAATCGTTAGTTTTTCTTTTACTTCTTCTTTATTTTCTAAATCTTCTTTAATTTTTGGAGTTATTTGTTCTTTAATTAAATCGATTAAAGAAGATAATTCCATAACGCCACCATCTCTTGTTTTAAATGGTTTACCATCACTGCCATTAATAGTTCCAAAACCAAAATGTAATAATTTAGCTTCTTTTCTTACTAAATTTGTTTTATAAGATGCTCTAAATACTTGTTCAAAATAAAGAGATTGTCTATTGTCGGTAAAATACCAATATTCATCTGGTTTAAATCTTTTTTCGCGAGAATAAAGCGTTGCAAGTTCTCTAGTTGCATAAATAGTTGCTCCATCATTTTTAATAACAATTAAAGGAGGCATTTCTTTAGTATCACTTTCTTCTTTTACATCTATAACTAAAGCCCCATTAGACTCATATAAATAAGGTTTTAATATTTCTAACATGGAAGGAACATCTTGAAAAGAATCGAGTTCACCTTCCCATAAATCAAAATGACAATTTAATCTTTTATAAACTTCTTTAATAGAAACTAAGGAAATATTAACTAATTGACGCCAAAGAGCAATATATCTTTTAGAACCTTTATCTATATCAGCCGTAATTTCGCGAACTAAAGCCATTCTTTTTTCATCTTTAGAAGAAGCAACATTAGCAGCAACATACATTTCACCTAAATATTCAGGAGTATAATTTACTTTAGGATATTCCCCTTGATAATTTTCATCAAAAAAAGGTAAGTCTGGTTCTCTTAACATAATCTCAGAAATTAACATGCCTGCTTGTCTTCCTAAATCGCCTAAATGAACATCGGATATCGTTTTATCTCCAAGTAAAGAAGCAAGTCTTTTCATCGCTTCTCCAATATTAGGACTTCGCATATGTCCAACATGTAAGGCTTTAGCCGCATTAGCCCCACCATAATCAAGAAAAATAGTTTTAGCATCATGTTTATCCACTAATTGGTTAAAATCTTTTATACAAGAATTTAAATAAGTAAGTAAGTCTTCTTCTTGAAAAGAAAAATTAATAAAACCAGGAGGAGCAATATTAATATCTTTAAATCTATCATCAAGATTAGCAACTATTTCCTTAGCCAAGTCGAAAGGATTTTTATGATATTTTTTAGCTAAAGACATTGCAATATTTAACTGAAAAGTACCAAGTTCTCTTTTACTACTTGGAAGAATAGCAACGTTTTCTTCTTCATAACCTAATTTTTTTAATACTTCCAAAATATATTTTTCTTGTTTCCTTATAAAACTCATTTTAACCTCCTAAATTAATTTTTATTTAGAAATAAACTTCTCCTGAAATAATTTTATCAAAAGCCAAGATAATTTTCAAATAAATTTGCAAAATTCTATAGAAACGATTGTGTAATGTTACAATTGATGTGACACCGAAAGTATATACAAAAAGCGATTGATCCAGTAAAATGTTAATTGAAACAAAAAATACATTTAAAGAAAGGATCTAATCGCTATGACTAGTATATCACATTCTCTAAGATATTTACCACATGATTTAAAAACTAAATTTTACTCTAGACAATTATAGACAAATATTTAAAAAAAGTAATTTTTTTCTTCGACAAAATTTACAAACCTAGTCTTCAATGTTATAATTAAGTAGAATAGTGCTATTGCATTATAGAAGGAGTCAATTAAAATGAAAAAAATAAATATTAAAAATCTTTTGAATTTAAAAAATCAATTTTTAATATTATCAACTGTTCTAATTTTTACAGTAATTATTGGATTAGTAACAAGTTTTGCTAGTCCTGATGAAAAAAGTGTAGCATTTTCATTTAATACAATTTTAAATGCTAACCCAGATACAGAAAGAATAGCTGATAAAGAAACGGTAAATGGTTATAAAGAAGTTTTTAAACAACAAGCCGACTATGATGGAAGAATTTGGACAGATAAATCCGTTTATTCTTTTTCTGAAACTAAAGGAAAAGTTACGTTAGATAATAATATTAGTTATTTAAATTCAGGAAATGGTTTTATAACGAATTTTCAAGCCGATTTTTTAAATGTATTCTCAATTTTAGGTTCTAATCAAACAACTACTAGAGATATTATTCCGATAGATATTGAATTTGTAATTGATGTTACTAATTCAATGTTAGGAACAGAATTAAAAACGGTTTTAAGTGCAACTAATAAGATAATAAAAAACTTTAAAGCGGCTTCACCTAATAGTCGAATTGGTATAACTTTTTATTGGGGAACGGCTCATCAAATAGTTCCTTTAACAGACTACTATCCTCAAATAAGTACTGATTATGAAGTTAAAACTGATGCTAATGGTATGAAAGAAGCACTTATAACTTATACTTTAAAAGATTATAATACCGGAGAAGTAGTTTCTAAAGTTAAATATAATCCAATTACTGGAAAGAATACTTTATTAAGTGGAAAATTTCCTGATGGTATTGAAGAAAATAGTAATCCACTTGGTGGAGGAACAAGTAATCAAGCCGGAATTATTGCTGGTTTAAAAGATTTAGTTGATAATCCTGTTAAAACTTATAAAACGGCTGATGGTAATGAATTAACAAAAACCCCTACTCTTATTCTTTTAGGTGATGGAAATGCTAATCATATTTTAGCAGATACTGGTGATAGTGATGTTTTAGGAGAAATTAACTATGAACATAGACCTGAGGCCGTAACTACTTCTGGTAATTGGTGGGATGTAAGAGAACCTAATATCTCAGTTGCCTCTGGTGGTGAAAGCGATGTAACGATTATGAAATCCTTATTAAGTGCAGCCTATTGGAAAAGTGCTGTTGCAAATGCTTATAACGTTCCCCTTTCTGGTGTAAAAATTTATACAATTGGTTTTGCTGATGGTTCAAAAAATCCCATTCTTAATCCTCAAACTGGAATAATTGAAACAACTAATGAAACAAGAAAAAAATTATATGAAAGTTTTCTTGATTGGCAAAAAGGTAATACGCAAGTGTTACAAATAGAGGCTGAAAAAACTACGGGTTATGATGGAAATAATAGTAAAGGACCTTATAGTTTAAGTAGACCTAAAACAACTTATAATTTTAATCAAATACCAAAAGAAGATAAATATAAAGTTACGATGGATAGTCTTGATTTAAATTATGTATCAAAATTTTATACAGCAACAACAAGTAATATTAATAAAGTATATACAACTATTTACAATGATTTACTTTCTTATACTTATGTTGACAACCCTCTTAAAGCAAATACTACTTTAAAATACAGTGATCCTATTGGTGAAAACTTAGAAGTTAAAAATGTTGATAGTCTTCTACTCTTTGGACAAAAGTATAATATTAAAGAAAGAACAGCAACTACTAGTGAAAAAAATAGTCAAAAAAGTGGAGTTCAATATACTTACTATGAAGTTGAAAATGGAAATACTTCCGTTCCTAATCACGGCTACGATGAATATGTAAGTGATGGCAGAATAAATACAACTGTAACCTTTAAATTGAATGAAATAAAGATTTGGACGGAAACTACTAATACCTCATCTCAAACATTATATATTGAAATTCCTAACCGAGTTTTACCAATTATAAATGCTCGTTATCTAACAGCAGATGATGATACAACAACTTTTATTTCCAATGAAAATACTCCTCAGTCATTACCTTTAAGAATTCTTTATACAGTTGGTTTAAAAGATAGTCTCTTTAATGAAAATGCTAGAATTAAATTAGATGCCTTAACTAAAAATTATTTATCAGAATATTTAGTTAGAAAAAATAATAAAGAATATATTGAATTTTATTCTAATTATTACAATGATGCAACTTCAAATGGAGAGGCAACTGTTGAATATACGATATCTGATATCAATGGTCATTACTTATATCAAAATTATTTAACTCTTTATAAAACAAGTAAAAATGGCGACAGTAATAATGAAGGCATCTTAAAAGCAACTGGTGGAAATGTTGTATTATCAGATAAAGTTACTAACTTAGATCAAATAGATAAAAATGCAACTTATTATTATATAAAAAGTTATTATGAAAAAACCGGAAAAGATGATGAAGCAAAATTAATTCAATATGCTGTTGCTGCTAAAGGAAGTGAATTCTATGACAATAATGGAAATTCGCATTTAGTTTACTATAATGAAGAAGATGAAGAAGTTGTAGAAAGTACTGGAAAGAATGTTGTAGTAGCAACAAATATAGGAACTACTATTAATAAAAATTTAAATTCTAAAACTAATAAGGAAGATAATATAACCGAAACTGCAACCACCTCTTTAGCAAGTAATTACAATAATAAAAAAGTAACGGATTATTTAGGAAACAATGGTCAATTAGAAGTCTTAAATTCGCGCGATTTAGAACTTAGAAAAGAAGTTCAAGGAACAAGTGGTGATAAAAATGCTGAATGGACTTTTGATATAAAATTAACTCCTAAAAATGGTATCAATTTAAATACTACTTATAATTATAAAGGTGGAAGTTTTATAGATGATGTTGCTAGTTTAAAAGATGGTCAATTAACTTTAACCAAAAATTCTTCAGGAAGTTATACTGGTAAAGTTAAACTAAAACATGGTCAATCAATTACAATTTTAGGTATAGAAGAAGGTACAACTTATGAGATAACCGAAGAAAATGCTAATACCGATAATTATAAATTAACGGCTAAGAATAATAAAGGTACTTTAAACTCTAATACTTTAATTGAAATGCAAAATACTAAAGGATTTGATTTACCTAAAACTGGACAATCTGGAACAATTTTCCAATATATTGTAGGTATCATTTTCATTGTTTGGGGTGTAGTTACTTTTATGCTTATAAAGGAACAACGGAAAAAAGAAAATAATTAAAATTAAAACCACTTTTCTTCAAAAGAAAGTGGTTTTTTCATATAAAAAATAAACTATCTTTCAAGTTTATTAATTTTCTAGTGGTGTCCCAGAAGGGATTCGAACCCCTGACACTCGCCTTAGAAGGGCGATGCTCTATCCAGCTGAGCTACTAGGACAAATAACAAGAGTATTATATAATACTTTTTCTTTTTTTACAATACCCTATTATCTATTTTTTTAATTTTTTGAATTTAATTCATTATCAACTATTTTTACTTCTTGTTTTTCTTCTTTAATTGGTTCTTGAACTTCTTCCTTTATTTCTTTTTTCTCTTCTAGCATTTCAGGTTCTTTTTCTTCTACAATAGTAGTATATTCTTTAACTTCTAAATTATCTTCTACTTTTTCTTCTTCTTTTACTTTCTCTAAATTTTCTTCTTTAGAAACTAGAGGTTCTTTTATTTCTTCTTTCTCTTCTTTAGAAGTAACGACTTTATCATCTACTTTAGACTCTTGCTTAGAACTATCTACTTTATTATTTGTATCAAGAGAAGAATTAGTATCTTTAGAAACAGTTTTTTCTTCTAAATCTTTACTATCTTCTTCTTTAGAAAGATTATCTTTACTAATATTGTTATTACTATTACTATTACTACTATTACTACTATTATTACTATTATTTTTACTACTGTTACTACTAACTTTTTTATTATCTTCTTCTTTTCTTGAAGTATTATCCGTCAATTCTTTCTTAGATGACGTTTCTTTATCTTTAGAATTATCTTTCTTAGTAAGTTCTGTCTTTTTATCTTTTTCTTCTTTTTCAACTTTTTCTTTTTCAGAAGTTTCTTGTTTTTTAATTTCTTTATCTTCTTCTTCCTTTGGTAAAACTTCTGCTGTAATAAGTCTTCTAGCCGTTACATAGGACATAATATTTACACTATCAATCTTTACACCATGACGAGGATTAGATTGGTGGATTATTAAACCATTTCCCATATAAATAGCAACATGACTAGCAGATGAAGAACTATAACCATAAAATACTAAATCACCGGCTTGTAAATCTTCACGACTTACATAAGTACCACTATAAAGTTGGCTTTCAACGGTTCTCCCTAAATGAATTCCAAATTCTTGAAATATCAATCTTGTAAAGCCACTACAATCCGTTCCCGTTGATAATGAGTCTCCGGCATAAACATAAGCAAGTCCTAAATAGTTTTCAGCATAATTAACCAAATTATTACCCGTTATACTATTATAACTAGGTTTAACATAAGGAATAACATTTCTACTTGCCATACTCTTAGTACTAACACTTATTTCCATAACCATATTATCTGGTTGTTGATAATTAATATTTTCATCATTTAAATCATTAGTTAACTTATCTTTTTCAAATATATTAACTAAAGTTGCTTTATTTCCATTATTAACTTTCGTTAAAGTAGTTGGCTTATTATTAACTAACATATTTAAAGATAAAAAACATATAATTAAATTGCTAAAAAAATAACAATTTAACTTTCTTTTTGTATTCATAATTTTAAATGACACCTCAAATATGTGCTCAATTTTTTTATGCACATGTACTATGATATCAAAAACAAGCCCTCAGGTCAAACTTTTTTTGTCTAGAAGTGTCAAGAAACAGCAAATATCTTTAATACTTAAACTTAAAACAGCCATATATTCCAAGCCAAGCAAGGATAAAAGTTGGATAGGCAAACGTAAAATGAATAAACTCAAAAACTTGCAAAAAAACAAAATCACTTACAAGATTAAGTCCTTTAAAAATTGCCATTAATGCTGTAACAATTAATAAAAATAAATTATAACCAAGAATAAATTTATTTATTTTAGTAATATTAAAATCTGTATAAAAATAGAAATATACTCCATAGATAAAAACAGATAAAGGAATAAGTAAACCAATTGACATAACAAAAATATTTAAATTCTCAGCAAAAATTCTTGTTTTAAAAATATAAGAAAAGAAATTATTAAAACTTGTTAAACTATAACTAAAGCCAACAATTACTAATAATAAACCTAATAATTTCATATACAAAAATCTACTTTTCATTTTTCCCTCTTTTTATTCCTTTTAATACTAATCGAACAATTACCCATATAAGAAATGAAATTGTTACTATTCGCATTATTACTAAACTTTTTAATGAATACAAACTACTATAAGAAGTTACATCTATTTTCAATCTTATAAAAGTAATATAACAAACAAAATCTAAGCAAAAGATAAAATAATTCATAATTTTTATCTTTAAATCCATTTTTTTCTTAAAAAGTGTATATATTAAAATAAAGATACT
>CANRGW010000012.1 GCA_947630205.1 uncultured Bacilli bacterium | reverse complement strand
AGTTATTAATTTTTTTTATATTTTTTCTCATTAAAAAGGCTATATTTAGTATTATTTATCTCTTTATATATATTATACTTTAAAAAAGCCCAAAAAACAAGTTATCATTAGATGAAAAGTTGTATTTTCAAACTTTATTTTTAATAGTTCCTAGTTTAATTGGTTTAGTATCAGAAAGAGAAAAAATATCTAACTTGATAATTCTTTTAATAGGTATATTATTATTCTTATCAGCAAGAAATATTATTAATTTTCAAACTATATGGAAATTATTTTTACCAATTATCTTGGTTTTAATAGGTTTATATTTAATATTTAAAAATACTTTTAAGAAATCATTTACTTTAAAGACTGATAATAATTTAAAAGAATATGCGGCTACTTTTTCTAGTCAAAACTTAAATTTTGCTAAGGAAAAATTTGAAAATTGTCATTTAACTTCTGTTTTTGGAGATATTAAACTTGATTTAAGAGAATGTGATTTAAAAAAAGAAAATATCATTAAAGTAGAAGCAATCTTTGGAGGTATTACTATTTTAGTTCCTGATGATTGTTTAATTAAAGTTGTTTCTAATTCTCTTTTTGGAGGTGTTTCTAATAAAAAGAAAAGCATAGATGCTAAGAAAATTATTTATATAGAAGCAACTTGTTTATTTGGAGGAGTTGATATTAAATGACAACTGGTCAAAAAGTTATTAAAGGTGTAGGTATTTCTTTAGGAATTCTTCTTATTGTAGGTATCATGTTTTTTGTCTTTTTAGGAATAAATTCTTTCTTTGGTTTTATCCCTTTAGATGATGATATTAAAGAAAGTAATAAAAATTTATTTGTTCAAGATAATTATGATATTCAAAATATTGAAATAGAACTTTCTTATACTAATTTGCTAATTAAAAATGGGCAAGAATTAAAAGTTGAAACTAACAATGATGAAATTAAAATTTTGGAAGAAGACCATAAGTTAATTATTGAAGAAGAAAAAAAGAAACTTTTAGGTAACTATAAAGATTATGAAGTAATAATTTATATGCCTGTTTCTAAAGTTTTTAATGAAGTAGATATTGATGCTGATGCTGGTCGAGTAGAAATTGCTAGTTTAGAATGTTATGATTTAGATTTGAATTTGGGAGCAGGTAGCACTTATATTTCTAATTTAGTTGTTTTAAGTCGAGGTGATATTGAAGGAGGAGTAGGTTCTTTTAATATTAAAAACGGTAGTTTGAATAATACCAAGTTTGATATGGGAGTTGGAAAATCTTCCTTAACGGCTAAATTAACTGGTAGTACAATGCTTGAGTCTGGAGTAGGTGCTATGGATATAACAGTAATTGGTAATAAAGAAGATTACAAAGTAAGAGCAAGAAAAGGAATTGCCAGTGTTATCTATGATGGAGAAAAATTAAAAGATAATGAAGCTTTAGGAATAGGTAGTAATCTAATTGATGCATCATCAGGAATAGGTAAAATAAATATCAATTTTCTTCAAAGCCAAGACTAAAAGTTATTAACAAAAAAGTGGAAAAATAAAAAAATGTATTTCTTATAAGGAAAGGGCCTAAGTGTCCTTTTTCTTTTGACATAAATTACCATGGTGATTATATGTCTAAAAGAAAGAAAATAGTTTTAAATTCTAAAGATATTAAAAAAGGCGATATTTTTATACCATTTGGAGGAGTAGAAGATAGAAATAAATATATTGAAGATGCCTTAAAGAAAAAATGTTCTCTTGTAATAACAGATCAAGATTATTCTTTAAAGAAGAAAAAGATTTTGAAAGTAGAAAATTTAGAACAAGAAATTATTAATATTTTTAATGAATATTATAATTATCCTTTAAAAGATATTCAATTAATTGGTATAACAGGAACTGATGGTAAAACAACTATTGCAACAGTTTTAAGTGATTTATTAAATTGTCCAAGAATTGGCACTAACGGTTTTGAAATAAAAAAGAAAACTTATCCTTTAAATAATACAACTCCATCTTTAGATACTTTATATGATTGTTTTCAAAAAACGCGAGATAATAATTTTCAAAATATTGTCATGGAAGTATCAAGTGAAGCGTATTTAACAAAAAGAATTGGAAAACTTCCTTTTATGATAGGAATATTTACAAATATTACCAAAGAACATTTAGATAAACATAAAACTTTTGCTAATTATTTAGAATGTAAGATGGAATTATTTAAAAATAGTCAAATAGTCATTTTAAATAGAGATAGTAAATATTATTTTAAATTAAAAAATTGCTCTCATACATCTTATTCTTATGGTTTTAAAAAAGATGCAACTTTAAGAATTTTAAAATATAAACTTTATTTTGATAAAAGTATTATATGGTTTAAATATCAAGGTAAAAATTATAAATTAGAATATCATTTATTAGGTAAATTTAATGTTTACAATGTAGCAGCAATTATTCTTACAATGACGGTTTTAGGTTATGAAATGGATGATATTTTAGCAAGATTTAAAAATATAAAAGGGGTAAAAGGAAGAATGGAAGTAATTCCTGATATTAAGAAAAAAGTAGTTGTTGATTATGCTCATACCATTAATGCAACACTTAATGTTTTAAAGTTTTTTCATAAGTGGAATAAAAATATTATCACTGTTTTAGGATGTGCTGGGGGAAGATATAAGGAAAAAAGAAGTGAAATAGGAAAAATTGTTTTAAAGTATTCTAAACTAGTAATTTTTACAATGGATGATCCAAGATTTGAAAATCCTAATGATATTATTGATGATATGTTAAAGGATACGAAAAAGACGAATTATTTAAGAATAATTTCAAGAAGGGATGCTATTGAATATGCTCTTAAAATAGCAACTTCTAAAGATATTGTTTTGATATTAGGTAAGGGAAGTGATGAATATATGTTAATTGAAGATAAAAAAATTCCTTATAGTGATTATCAAGTAATTTCGGAATTGGAAAGTAAATAAAAATAATTTTTCTCCTGTCAAAAAGTGTAAATTACTAATTTTAGTATTAATAACTCTTTAGATTTGTAGTATACTTATATAGATAGGAGTGGATTAGATGGAAACTGTAGTAAAACATTCAATGTATTTAATAACAAAATCTATCCTTGCTATAATGATAGGATTTATTTCAGCAGTTATCCTTGGATTTGTATTAATTCCATTATTAAGAAAATTACATGTTGGGCAAAAGATTAGTACTTATGTATCAGAAAGACATAAGGTAAAAGAAGGAACTCCAACTATGGGAGGTTTAATTTTTATTTTGCCAACTTTATTAATAACATTCGGTTTACTTTTAATAGGTAAAATGGATTTAAAAGATGATTTAATAATTACGTTAGTAGTTTTTATAGGTTATGCTTTTATTGGTTTCCTTGATGATTTTTTAAGTCTTAAAAAAGGTCAAAATGAGGGACTTACAACTATTCAGAAACTGATGATGCAACTGTTGATTGCTCTTGTCGTCTTTTATTTATACATTAAAAGTGGTGGACAAACAAGTTTAGTTTCAGCAACTCTTGGTATCAATATTGAAATGAAATGGTTATATGGTATTTTCATTTTATTTATTTTAGTAGGAAGTAGTAATGCTGTTAATTTAACGGATGGTTTAGATGGTTTAGCAGGTGGTTTATCGGCTATTGCCTTTATTGCTTTTAGTTTGATTTCTTTAATGGTTGGCTATACGGATATGGGAATATTTACGTTGATTTTAACAGGTGCTGTTGTAGGATTTTTATTTTATAATACATATCCGGCTAAAGTTTTTATGGGAGATACCGGTTCTTTGGCTTTAGGAGCAACGATGGGTATTATTGCTATTTTAACTCATAGAGAAGTAACTCTTTTAATAGTTGCTTTGGTCTTTGTAATTGAAACCTTGTCAGTTATTCTTCAAGTAATTTGGGTAAAATGTTTTAACAAACGATTATTCTTGATGACACCTATTCATCATCATTTTGAAAAATTAGGAATGCCAGAGTTTGATATTGTTAGAATGTTTTGGCTCGTTGGTTTAATACTTGCTATGGCTGGAATTATTTTTGGAATATGGATTTAGAACCAAATGGTTCTTTTTTTTGTATGAAAGAAAATAATTTATTTATACTAATAATAGGTGATAAAATGAAAATCTTGATTACAGGGGCTGCATCTAATATTGGTTTTGAAACAGGAGTAAAACTTGCTAAGAAAGGTCATGATGTTTATTTAAGCGTACATTATGATTATGAAATTCCTATAGTTATTGCTAAAATAAAAAAATTAAATTTAGATAATTTAAAGTGCTTTCGTTTAGATATTACAAATGAAATAGATAGGAAAAAAATTAAGAAAATGGATATTGATTGTTTAATTAATAATGCAGCCATTGGTATAGGTGGTTCAATGTTAGAAATTCCTCTTGCTAGTTTAAAAGAAAATTTTGAAGTTAATGTTTTTAGTACTTTAAGATTAAGTCAAATATATGCTGCTGATTTATTTTTGAAAAAGAAAAAGGGAAAAATTGTTTTTATGTCTTCGATTGCTGGAATTATTCCAATTAGTTTTCTTGGTAGTTATTCGGCAACTAAAGCAAGTTTAATTACGATTGCAACAGTTTTAAGACGAGAATTACGTCTAATTACTGATAATGTTAAGGTTAAATTAATTGAACCGGGTATTTATAACACTGGTTTTAATGATGTTATGTTAGAAAATAAATTAGATATAAAAAGTAAATATTTTCCTGATTTAGAAAATATTACTTTAAAACAAAAGAAACTGTTTGCCTTAATAGGACATGATAATTTAGATAGTATTACCGATAAAATAGTTACAGCAGTTTTAGATAATTCTAATCGTCTCTTATATAGAGCCCCTTTTACGCAAGCCTTAATGACTAAACTTTATATGCTTTTATTTAAGTAAATAAAAAAATAATAATGGCATGATATTATTATTTTGTATTGTATTCTGTACATTTTTTCTTAAATATAAATAAAACTAGAGTGTGCTCTCTAGTTTCTTTTTTAAGTTCCTCTTAAGGTGGGAATCACCGCTTTTTTCAGTTCCTCTTAAGGTGGGAATCACCACTTTTTTCAGTTCCTATTAATAGTTGGAATCACTAGCTTTTTTTACTTAATTTCTTAAGCAATAATAATATACTATTTTTTTCTTAGAAAATCAATAAGGAAATAACTATAAAAAATGTTTTTATAATTTTAAACTTTAGAATTATTTTTACTAATATTTAAAATAATACCAATTCCTACTAAACTAGTTAAAAGACTAGAACCACCATAAGATAAAAAGGGAAGTGTAACTCCTGTTACAGGTATTAAACCAATTACAACAGATAAATTCATGATGACTTGAACAATTAATTGGAATATTAAACCAAAAGCAAGATATTTACTAAATAAATCTTCTTGTTTTAAAGCAATTTTCAAACCATAAATTAAAATGATAGAAAATAATGATAAAACTAATAAAGCCCCAACAATACCAAATTCTTCTGTAATAATTGAAAAAATAAAATCCGTTTGAGGTTCCGGTAAATAAAAATTTTTTTGTCTACTATTTAAATAACCAACTCCAAAAAGTCCTCCCGGTCCTATAGCATAAAGACTTTGAATAATTTGAAAGCCAGTACCTAAAGGATCCGACCAAGGATTAATAAAAGAAGTAATTCTATCCATACGATAAGGAGCAATTAAAATTAAAACAACAATTCCAATTATACCAATTCCACCAAGTCCTATAAAGAATTTCATATTAACTCCAGCCACGAATAACATAGCAATAATTGTTAAAACAATAATCATTCCCGTTCCAAAATCAGGTTCTAACATAATAAGTCCAAAAACGAAAAATAAAATAATTAAAATAGGAAAAACCCCTTTTTTATAATCTTTTAAAAATTTATTACTATTAGCAAGATATTTACTAGTAAAAATAATTAAACCAATTTTAGAAAATTCACTAGGTTGAATACCAAAAGGACCAATTCCAAACCAACTTCTACTACCATTTCTAATAACTCCTAGTCCAGGAATTAAAACTAAAACTAAAAGAATTAAACAACCAAATAAGATAATATTAGCCTTTTTATAATAAAAACTTTTATCAATTTTAGAAACAATTAAAAGTACTATAAGTCCAATTAAAGCAAACATTCCTTGTGTTATTACATAATGAAATTTATTATTAAACTTATATTCAGCCCAAACAAAACTAGCCGAATAAATCATGAAAAGTGATAAAATCATAAGTAATAAAACACTTATAAAAATAAATTTATCGTATTTTTTCATGTAATCACCACTTAAGTTTATGCTATTAAAATGAAAAAAACATCAGTTAGATGTTTTCTTAAATAATTATTTTTTCGTTTTCGTTTGATACTCATTAATAAAAATATTTACAAGATTATATAATTCTTCATAAGTTAAAACTTCAATTGCATCGTTACTATATTCAAGATTTTGATAAAATATTTTAGAAACTAAATAGTTAATAACTTTATCTAAAAAAGTTACTACATATGGAAAATGTTTTTCATTTACTAAAACTGATTTTTCATTGATGTTTACAACGAGACAAGGAAAGTATTTCTCAAAAGAAGTATAGTTAAAATCTCCAACTTCATCATGTAAAATATCACACATTTGATTTTCCATAACACTTATAAGATAACAAATAATATTACATATATCTTCTCTTTGAAAAAGTTTAGATTGTTTTATCTTCGCTTTTAATCTTTGAAGTTTAATTAAAGACTCTCTTAATTGTTTTCCTTTTTGACTATTTTCATATAAACTAGCAAGATATTCGGCTTTTTTCATAAAAAGAGTAGTTTCTAAGTCATCATTATTTTCTTTATCTAGACTATCTATTACTTCATTATATTTTAATCCTAAATATTTAATAATTTGTATAACTTGCTTTCTTTTTTCTTGAAGTTCTATTTTAGTATTTTCTAAAGTAGTTAATTCCATATTTTTTTATCTTTCACTTTTTTTACTTTTTCTATCTTCTATAAATTGATTAGCAAGATTATATAATTCTTCATAAGATAATTTCATATCTAATGGATAAGCAAATTCACATTCTTTATAAGCTCTATAATTAATAACCATATCAATAAAGTCTTTTATATAAGAAAATCTTTCATCATTAATATAACCAAAAGAAGTTTGAGGTTCTGAACTAATAATATTTTCAGAATGATTACTAAAAATTATATCTTTACTATCATCATCTTTATATAAAGCAATTCCTGTATATTTTAAACCTTTAAATAACATTTCAGTATCAAAACTTTGTCCAGATAGTTCATAAGGATATTTTTCTTTTAATTCGGCTTTAGCATCTTCTTTTGAAGAAACAGGTGTTAAATAATTAAATTTATAAGTAAGTGGTCCTTGAACTGTTTTTCTATTATCATCAAAGAAGGTTATATCCTTAGTTGCCATTGCATATTCTTGTTCTTCCATAACACTTACAAGATAAAGAATAACATTTAAAATATCTTCACGATCAAAGATTAAAGCCTTTTCTAAGTTACTTTGGGCTCTTCTTAAATAATCTAAATAGTTTTTAACCATTTTTCTTTTACTATCAATTTCTTTTAATTGCTCTGAAGAAGATTTCTTTTCTTCTCCTCTTTGAACTAAATAACTATTTGCTAAATATTTTCGTTCATTGATTAAATCGGCTCTCATAATACCTAAAATGTATTTTTCCTTGGTGATATCTCTTTCATAATCCATTATTGTTTTCATAAAATAATACTCCTTCTTAAATTTTGATATCTATTATAACCTTTTTAAAGATAGGTTGCAACAACTTTTTTATTTTTTTTAAAACTTCTTGTACATAAAAATTTATCTGTGTTATTATATAGGTGGTGATTAGTATGTTGATTACAAGTTTAACTAATTCTAAAATTAAAAATTATTTAAAATTAAAAAATAAAAAATATCGTTATCAAGAAAAATTATATTTAATAGAAGGCGAACATTTAGTAAAGGAAGCTTTAAAGAATAATATTTTAGTTGATTTATTAGTTTTAGAAAATTATGAAGTTACTTATCAAATACCATATACTTATGTAACCAAAGAAATTATGAAAAAGTTATCTAGTTTAGAAAGTATTCCTAATATGATTGGAATTGTTAAAATGCTAGAAAGTTCTAAAATAAAAGGTTCAAAAGTTTTATTACTTGATGATATTCAAGATCCTGGTAATTTAGGTACTATTATAAGAAGTAGTTTGGCTTTTAATGTAACAGATATTGTTTTAGGTTTAAATTCTGTTGATTTATATAATGAAAAAGTAATTAGAAGTACTCAAGGAATGTTATTTAAAGTAAATATTTTAAGACGGGATTTAAAAGAAGTAATTAAAGAATTAAAAGAAAAAGATTATTTAATATTAGGAACTAATGTTCAAAAAGGTATAGATATAAAAGAAATAAAACCTTCTAAATATGCACTTATTATGGGAAATGAAGGACAAGGTGTAAAAAAAGAAATACTTGCTTTATGTGATAAAAACATATATATTAAAATGAATAATGACTGTGAAAGTTTAAATGTTGCTGTTGCAACTAGTATTCTTTTATATGAATTAAGTAGGTGTTAAATGGAAAAAGTTTTAATAGGAAAATATGTCAAGACACATGGTGTGAAAGGTGAAATAAAAATACGTTCAAATTTTAAATATAAAGAAAAAGTTTTTAAAGTAGGGAATATTGTTATAATTAATTTAGAAGAATTTACTATTAATTCTTACCGTAAACATCAAGATTATGATATGATAACTTTAAAGGGAATTAATGATATTAATGAAATTCTTCCTTTAAAAGGTAGTAATGTTTATGTTTATAAAGATAGTCTTAATTTTCAAGAAGAAGAGTATTTAGATGAAGACTTAGTAGGTTTAAATGTTCTTTCTAATACTAAAATAGTTGGGAAAATAAAAGATATTATTTATTTAAATCATAATAAGAAATTATTAGTAGTAAATGGTCATTATGTTCCTATGGAGTTAATTAAAAAAATAGATTTTAAAAAACAAGAAGTTATAATAGAGGAGGTAAGTGGATTATTATGAAAATTGATATATTAACCCTTTTTCCTAGTATGTTCACTGGATTTTTAAACGAATCGATTATTAAAAGAGCAATTGATAAAGGCTTAGTTACTGTTAATATTCATAATTTTAGAGATTATACTAATGATCCTCATGGTAAAGTTGATGATACACCTTATGGAGGAGGGGCGGGTATGGTTCTTACTTGTCAACCTATTTTTGATTGCATCGAGAAATTAAAAACTAAAGATAGTTTAGTTATTATGTTAACTCCTGATGGAGAAGTTTTTAAAGAAAAAATGGCTTATGAATTAAAGAATAAAAAACATTTAATATTTATCTGTGGTCATTATGAGGGTTTTGATGAAAGAATAAAAACTATCTGTGATAAATTTATAAGTATTGGTGATTTTGTTTTAACAGGTGGAGAACTTCCTAGTATGGTTATAAGTGATGCTATTATAAGATTATTAGATGGGGCTATTGATAAAGAAAGTTTAGAAAGTGAGTCTTTTACGAATAATTTATTAGATTATCCAACCTATACTAAACCACGAGTTTATAAAGGAATGGAAGTGCCAGAAGTTCTTGTTAATGGTAATCATCAAAAAATTGAAGAATATCGTTTAAAAGAACAAATAAAAAAAACAAAAGCCTTAAGACCAGATTTATTGGAGGATAAAGATGACTAATAACGTTCATTATTTAATTGTAAAAGAGAAAAACAAACGGGAAATATCTTATTTTGAATATGATAAGTTAAAAGGTTTTAATATGGCTTCTCATAATAAAAATATAAAGTTAAAAGATGCTATTAATGTTAATAAAATGATTATCATTAATCCTAGTTTTGTTGAAAAATTAATTAATAAACGTATTAATCTTCGAATGAAAAAATTACTTGATATTTTAGCAACCATTTATGATGATGATGGAGATGATCCAGGTGCTGCAATAATCATGGCCTTAAATGAAGTTGAAAAATTTAAAAGAGAAATGATTAATAAATATATGGAATATATGACAAGAGAACAATTAAGGTTATTAGATAAAAAAATTAAAATTTTAGAACAAGATGTAACAACAAGAGCCTATTATTTAAATGAGCAAAGATTAAAAGAGGAAGAGGAGTATGAAACTAAAAAGTCAAAATAAAATTAATAAAGTTATTAGTATAGTATTACTTCTTGCTTGGTGTAGTTTAATTTTTTACTTTTCTAATCAAAATGGTGATTTATCAACAAATAGTAGTAGTTTTATTTTAAAAATTATTAATGGTTTTTTACAAATATTTAATCATAATATGGATATTACTAATTCTTCGGTGATGTCTTTTATAATTCGAAAACTTGCACATATGTTTTTATATTTTATGCTTTATTTATTTACTTACTATGCAATGTATCAATTTAAAATTTCTAAAAGAAGTAGTTTAGCTTTTATTTTTTCTTTCGTTTATGCAACAACAGATGAATTTCATCAATTATTTATTGCTAATAGAAGTGGGCAAATTCTTGATGTTTTCATTGATACTTTTGGAAGTCTTCTTGCATGTAGTTCTTTAAAAATAATAAAGAAAAGAAAAAAAGTAAATTAAATAAAGAAAATATTCTGAAAAACTTGTATTTTTTTTTAAGATATGTTATTTTAATGGAGGTGATTGGTATGCAAATAGTTTTATTAGTTATTGCAATTTTATTAATTATAATCGTTTTACTACAAAGTGGTAAAGCTGAACCTGCTAGTCAAATTATAAGTGGTGGTTCAATGGATTTATTTAATAAAAGAAAAGAAAGAGGTTCTGAACTTTTAATTAGTCGAATAACTTTTGTTCTTGGAATGGCTTTCTTTATAATAAGTTTAGTTATGGAATTTATTTAAAAATAAAAATAAGTTTATGTTGATAAACTTTTTTTATGGCATTTTTTGTTTTAAAACTTAGAGTTTTTGGTTATTTTGATGTTAGATTTTTGAAAGTTAGTTTTTTGCTTTTTAAGTTATTTGTTTTTTGCTATTTTTTATTATTTTTTAAAACTTAAAGACTTTATAAGTATTTTATGATAAGTTTTTTTAATAATAAATCTTTAACATTAGAAAAAAGGATATTTTATTATGTAATTATAATAAAAATTTCTATCATTAATTGGTAGAAATTTTTTTACATCCTTTAACTTTAACGGTTGTAATCTCAGCTGGATAAACTATTTTACTTATATCTCTTATAAAAGAATTAAAGTGAATACTAGAAATTTTCGTTAAGCCACCAGTTACAATAATATTTTGATTAGCCTCTTTTATATGACCACGTGTATTATCGGGAAATATTTTTCCATTAACATATAATCCACGATTTTTGGGATAAATAGGTTCTAATAAATGAGGAACAACGGCATTATGAGTATGACCTGCTAGTATTAAATCAACAGTTTTTAAAAAATCTAACTCTAAATTTAATAAATCAAGATGGGAATGGGTTAAAAAAACAGTATATTTAAGGGGATTAATTGCATCTTCTACTTTAGCAATTAAATTTTCTAAATCTTCTCTTAATCTATCAATTCTTTTAAACTCATCAAGATATAAAAATGGATTTTTATTATAACCTATAATATTAATATCACTTTGAGACTCTACTACCGAATTATTAATAACTTCAACTCCAGAATGGTCATATAAACTTAATAATTTATCAGTTGCAAATAAAATATCTCTTTTTTTATTTAGATAATAATCATTATTTCCAAAAACCATATAAGTTTTCGTAATATTAGAAATAAGTTTTAATAAATATAAAACTTTTCCTCGAAGTTCATAATCATTTAAAGATGCTAAAGGCAAAATATCTCCTAGTAAAAAAATATAATCGGGCATTCTTTTACTTATAGCCTCAACTAATTTATCAATGTCTTTTATCGATAAAGAAGAGTCAGCATGTAAATCACTTGCTAATACAAAAGTTTTATCTTCAATCTCTTTTTCTGTTTCTAAAAAATAATTTTTATTTATAATATTCAAAAAAATCACCTTGCTTTCATAAAATTATAGGAAAAATAAAAAGTGATTAATCCTCACTTTTCATTAGATTATTCATAGTATTTTCATAGTAAGTTTCTAAGTCTTCGTCTTTTATTTCAAAACCATATTTTTTACGTATTTCCATTAATCCTTTATATTGAAGTGTATTATCAGTTGCTAATTTTTCATCAGATAATGTTTTAATTATATAACTTTTAACTTCATCAAGAGTAGGTTTTGTACCTTCTTTTTCTTTATAGAATATTTCATATCCATATTCCGTTTCAACAGCTTCTTTTGAATATTCTCCAACTTTTAATTTTTCAAATGCTTGTCTTGAAACATCATCTAAAGTAGTAGCATTAAAAGTTCCCATTTTTCCACCATTATCTTTAGTTGCTTCATCATTAGAATATTCTTTCGCAACTTCTGCAAAAGTTTTTCCATCATTTAATTTTTGAATTGCTTCATTGATTTTGGTTGTTCCATCTTCTTTTGCTTGTCTTTTTTCTTCTTCAGTCATAGAGTCAGTTATATTTACTTCAATTAAAATATGACTACCTGTAATATCACCCATTATTTTATCATTATAATAACTTTCAATATCTTTATCATTAATATTTTCTTCTAAATAATCATAAACTGCTAAGTTTCTTTTATAATTTAATTCAAAATAATCTCTTAATTCATTTTCATCTTTATAACCATAGTTATTAATATATTGTAAAAATGAAGCCTCATCCTCATAGTAATTTTTTAAAGATGCAACTTGGGTATCAACATATTCATCAATTTCTTTACTATCAGGAACTTCTTTATCAAGAATTTTTCTATCCATAATATCAATTAAAGTACTAATTCCATATTTTTCTTTTAATACATCATATAAATCATTTGTTGTAATATTTAACTTAGTATCTTTAAAAGTTATTAAAGAATTATCTCCATCTTTAAGATTAGCTTTCTTCGAACAACCACATACTCCTAGAATAAAAATAAATAAAATTAGAAACGTTAATGTTTTTTTCATTGTTTTTTCCTCCTTAAGTAACATATTTATAATAACAAAATCAAATAAAAAAAACAATTCTTTTTACACAATTTCTACTTTTTGCCCTCACATAATAAAAAAAATTCCATAAAATAATGTGAATATATTAAAAAGGAGGAATAAATTATGTGTAATAACTATACATCATCTTATGCTATCGTTTTAGTTTTATTTATCTTATTAGTTATCATTTTAGGTAATTATATATAATTAGGAGGGTTTTATGAATTGTCAAAATACTACTGAAACTGTTACTTCTTGTTCTTCTTATGGAAGAAGTGATAATGGTTTTTTAATTATAGTTGTTTTATATATTTTACTTGCTATAATTTTAGGAAGTAGATATAGAACATTTTAGGAATGACTGTTAACTTGTTTAACAGTTTTTTCTTATTAATTAAAAAGTTAAAAAAATATTTGTAAAAAAATTTTTTCTTTACTTTAAAAGGATTTTATAGTATTATAATAAGGTATTTTTGGAGTTGGTTCTAAAGTAAGAAAATATTAAAAAAAATAATATATTAAGATGATAATATTTAAAATGATAATATATTAAAAGAATAATGAATAGACTGGTGGCTGATAAAATGATTAATTATTTAGAAGATATAAATTCTTATATAAATAGAAATATGAATGAAACAATTCATCCTGAAAAATCTTTAGAATATTTAGAAAGTTTAAGAGAATTTTTCCAAGAAAGAAATATTTCTTTTAATGAAAAATTATTAACAGATTTATTAAATTCTAACTCTATTTTAGTATCTTTAATGAAAGTTATATGTGAAAGTGAAGATATTAGGGAATTAGAAACAAATTCTTTTTTTAAGACTTTAAAAACAGTTTATTTAAAATTAAGTCAAAAAAAGAAAGAAAGTTCTGATGAGAGAGAATATTTAAGTGATGTTAGATTTCCTATTGATACAGTTGATCTTTATATTCGGGATATTAAAAGAATGCATTTATTAACGGAAGAAGAGGAAAAAGAATTAGGAAGAAGAATTGCCGAAGGGGATAAAGAAGCATGGAAAGAACTTGTAAGTGCTAATTTAGCTTTAGTTGTTTCTATTGCCAAAAGATATCTTAATCGTGGTTTACCATTTTCTGATTTAATTGAAGAAGGTAATATAGGTTTGATGAAAGCAGCAATTAAGTTTGATTATACTAAGGATATTAGATTTTCAACTTATGCAACACCATCTATTAATAATGAAATAATAAGGGCTTTGCATGATAAGGTAAGAATAATTAGAAGACCTACGCATCGTTTTAGAGAATATTTTTTGTATGAAGAGGCTTATCGAAGATTATCTTTAAAATTAGGAAGAACTCCGGAAGATTTAGAACTAGTAGAAGAATTAGAAATGCCTCTTAAGAAGATTATGGAGATTAAAGAAGAATTAGCAACTTTAGATCCAGTTAGTCTTGATAGTACGGTTTATGATGATGAAGAAGAAACAACGATTGGTGATTTTTTTGGTTTTCTTGATGTAGGATATGAAGAGGCTGAAAAAACTAAAATTGATTTTGAAGAAATAAGAAAAATTTTAAGATTAACTCCTCATCAACAAGAATTTTTTGATATGTTTTTTATTAAAGGTATAACTAAATCAGAAATAGCAAAGATTTGGAATTGTAGTAGACAAAATGTTGGAATTACTTCAGATATTGTTTTTAAGAAAATAAGAGCAAGAAAAAATGATATCTTAAAGGCAATGGGATTGTTGGTAGAAGAAAAGAAAACTCTTAGTATTAAAATACCAAGTTTTTATAATAGTTATAATGAAGATAAGAAAATTATTGATTATATAATTGTCAAGGAATTAGATGATTATGAACGTTATATAATTTATTTGTTATTTGGAAGTGATTTAGAAAATCCTCATCGACAATTAGGTTGTAATAAAGAAATAGCAAGAGAATATCATTTTGAAATAAAACCCAAAATAAAAGAGAGAATATTAAGAGTTAAGAAAAGAATAGCAACTTATGGTAATCAAGACTTTTTAACGAAAGATGTTGATGTAAAAGAGGCTTTGGAAAAAATAAAAAATTATAATGAAAGTCAAGTTGATAGTCAAGAAAGTGTTGCTATCGAAGAACAAGAAAGAGTTGTAGAAGAAAAAATTGCTTATAAAAGATTAATAACGTCTCAGAAAGAAGTTTTAAGATTAAGTAGTATCGTTTTTCAAGAATTGAAAAATCCCGAATATATTGTTTTACTAGAGGGGTTAAAAACTTACCAAATATTAGTTTTTGTATTAATGCTTGGAGTAGATAAAAGACATGTTGTAATGGAAATTGCTTCTTGGTTAGATTTAGATGAAAATGAGGTTTTGAGTATAAATCAAGAAGTTATAAGTAAAGTTATTGATAAAGAAGATATTTTAAAAAGATTTATTAATTCTGTGATTAAAAAATATAATAATCAAGAAAAACCATTTATCTTAGAAAAAAAGCATAAAAATTGACAAAAAAGGACATACAAGTTAGATAGAATAAAACTAACTTGTTTTTTTTCAAGAAAATACTTGAAAAGTAAAAATAAATGAAATATAATAAAAACAGAATAGAGGGACAAAGAAGTTTCTCGGAAAGGTAATGATTGATTATGATGATATTAAAATATGTTAACTCTAAGTCAACTACGGGGGGGGGTAGTTTAGAAAAGTTATTACCTAAAAATATTCAAAAAACACGAAAATTAAGACATATAGAAAATAGTATCAAGGATACTAGATTTTTATATGTCTTTTTGTGTTGAAAAAAGACATTAAAGGA
>CANRGW010000011.1 GCA_947630205.1 uncultured Bacilli bacterium | reverse complement strand
TTATCTATTTTTCCTTTTATTTCCTTATATATCATGCTTTTAATTTATTTTTTTATTTTTTTCATGTTTTTATCCTGTCCTGTAAAAGAAAAATATTGAAAAAAGTTTTTTATTATGTTAATATTAAAATGGAAGGAAGTTGATACTATGATACGATATATTGAAGTTAACTCTAAGTCAACTAGGGGGGGGGGTATAGTATTTAATATTTTCTTCATGAATAAATTACGAGAATAGCACTTAAAAAGTGGTAAGAAGTTACCATGTTTTTAGGTGTTTTTTTGAATTTTAAGAAAGGAATTGGAAAATGAGAAAAAATTTATTTAACTTTATAATTTTTGCAACAATAATTTTTCTAGGAATTATAAATGTAAATGCTAAAGAAAGTTCTAACATAGCAGAATATTTAGAAAATCTTGATATTGTTTATTCTTCAACTTGTTATGGTGATTATTTTCATCCTACTGCTTGGGAGGATAAATCTTATAAGTTGAATTTATATGGTGCTCGATGTGGTGGTGTAGAAGCGTTTTTTATGCCTGATTATTTACTAACAAAAAATCATGTATATAATGATGTTACTAATTTAAAAGCAAAAAGTAGTGATACATCTATTTTAACAGTAGAAACTAGACCTTACGATTTTTCTAAGGAAAAGGAATACTTTGAAAAAGTGAAAAAAGAATATAATGAGATGACTTTAGAAGAAGTAAATGAAAGATATTGTCCTTATCCTAATTATGATGTTTCAGGCGGATGTAAACCTTATAATGAAAAACCAGAATGGTGGGTAGTATATGGTTTTAAAGAAGAACCAAAAACTTGGTGGGAAGCATTTAAATTAGACGAAAGTTGGAATATTCAAGAAGAACCAAAAAATGCTTATGAAGTTATAGTTCATGGACACGATTTGGGAAAAGCCACTATTACTTTAAGTGCTGATAAAAAAGAAAGTATTAAAATTGATTGGACAATAATGGTATCAGACTTTGATGAATATATGATTGGTTCTAAAGAGGATTTAGAAAAAGGCAGATATAAATATGTCTTAGTTGATATTTTAAATAACTTAGATAAATATAAAGATACTATTCCGGAAATGGATGAAGATAGAAAATATAATTTTAATTATCTTTTAAAAGAAAATGAAGATATATCTGAAATTATAAATGCATTAAAAGGTAAAGATATTACAATTAGATTTGGAAGTTTTGGAACTATTGGAAGTGAAAGTTATATTTTAAATGGATTAGATATTAAAAATACGGTAAATAAAGGGTTTACATATGATCATAAAATTTCTATGGAAACCTCAATTAATAAAGATAAAATAGATAATTTAGTAGATTTAAAGGATGCTATTTATATTGATTTTACTTATCATGGAAAACTACCAGCAAAATATAGTTTAAATGTTGATGTTAGACAATATATTTATGGTTCATTTGAAGAAAAATTAGGTTGTGAAAATTATGAAAATCCAAGTGATGAACTAAATAAATGTTATGCCAAAGTAGAAGAAGAGACCAAAAATTATTTAAAGAATACAGAATTTACTTTATTATACTTTAATCCTGATACTAATAAAATGGAAGTTGTTAAAGATAAATTAAAAGCAGATGGAGATACTCTTACACTTGATTTTGACCATTTTTCTTCTTATGTATTAGCAAGTGATTATGAAATTAAGCCAGAAAAAACTCCTTCAAAAGAGCCAACTAAAGAAGAAGATAATAAAAATCCTGTAACTGATAAAGAACCAACTAAAGATGAAAATAACAAAACACCAACAACAGAAGATAAAGAGAAGCCACATGAAACAACATCAAGTACATCAAATAATGCTCAAACAGGAACAACCAATGTTATATTATATATAGTAATTGCTATAATAACATTAGGTGGTATGATTTATTTATTCTTAAATATGAAAAGGGATGCTAGAAATTAGTTAATCTCTTTTTCTATTACAAATGTATGTTAAAATATAGTTGAGGTTAGATATGAAAAAAGTTAAGATTATAATATTTATAATATTGTTATTAATTTTTGGTTATTCCTTATATAAGATATCTAGTTTTTATCTTGATGTTTATAAAAATAATAAAACGATGAATAAAATAATTGAAGAAGTAACTAAAGTTGAAGTAAATGAAGATAATGAGAAAGAAGAAATATTAACTATTGATTTTTCAAGTTTATTAAAAATAAATGAAGATGTTAAAGGTTGGCTTTTTTTCAATAATATAAGTTATCCTATTTTACAAGGAAAGGATAATAGTTATTATTTAACACATTCTATTGATAAAACTAAAAATTCTTTAGGTAGTATTTTTATGGATTATCGGAATAAAGATTATGAAGATAGAAATATTGTAATTTTTGGACATAATACGGTTGATGGTTCGATGTTTGGTTCTTTAAAAGAAATTTTTAAAGATAATTATTTTGATAATAATAGTCGTATTATAGAAATAATAGATATTAATAATAACAAATATAGGTATGAAATATTTTCTTATTATGCTATTTTAAAAGAAGAGTATTATATAACAACCTCTTTTAAAAGTGATGAAGAATATCTTAAATTTTTAAATACTATTAAAGAAAGAAGTGAAAAGGATTTTAATGTTTCTTTAAATGCAGATGATAAAGTTCTTACTTTTTCTACTTGTAATGGTAGTAGTGGTACTTCTAAAAGAACAGTTATTCATGCTAGATTAATTAAAGATGAATAATAAAAATAGTTGCCAAAGTTCTTAAAAATATAGTATAATCATTTTAGAAAAGAGGAAATATGAAAATAGAGGTTAAAGCTTACAATAGTATAGCATTGTTAATTAGTTCAATTGCTTTATTTATCTTAGGAGCAGTTATGTTTACTAATCCTAATGAAATGGTTGTTATTACAACTTATATTTTAGGAGGATTAATAATTATAATGGGCTTATTTAAGTCTATTAAGAATTATCTTGATGTAAAAAAAGATAGTTCAACATCATCAGTTGGAATGGTTTCCGGAGTAGTTTTAATTGTTATAGGATTAATAATAATTTTTCTAAGTGGTGCTATTGAATTTTTAGTCCGTTTTATAATTGGTGGTTGGATTTTATTTAGTGGTATCAATAGACTTATAAATGCTCTTTCTCTTCCAAAGAAAGATACTAGTTTTTGGGTATTGTTAGGACTTGCTTTATTATTAATTGGTGGAGGAATTTATACTGTTTTAAGTACAAATTTATTATTTAAATATTTAGGTTTAATTTTAATGATTTTTGCTACTTTAGAAATAGTTGGTTATATTTTTAGTAGGAAAGAAATTGTTAAAGCATTTCAAGAAGAAGAAAAAGTAGTTGAGGCTGTTGTAACAGAAGTAAAAGAAGATATAAAAGAATTAGATAATAAAGATAATAAAAAGAAAAAAAGTAATAAAGAAGAAGATGAAGAAGAAAGTAAAAAATAATTACTTTCTTTTTTTTATAAGAGAAAAAAATTTCAAGAAAAATATATAAAAAATTCATAAAAAAAACATATTTTTTCATGATTTTTGTGTTATACTTATAAGAGTAGGAGAGAGAAGAATGAAAAAGGAGTTTAAAACCTTAAAAGAACAAATTGAAATTTTAAAAAGTAAAGGTTTAGTTATTGATAATGAAGAGTTCGCCGAAACTGTTTTATTACGTGAAAATTATTTCTTTTTAAATGGTTATAGACATTTGTTCATGAGAAGTAGTGTTGATAAAAGATATATAGAAGGTACAACTTTTGAAGAATTGTATAGTTTATTTCTTTTTGATAGAACTTTTAGAAATATTATTTTTAAAAATATTTTAGTTATTGAAAATAATGTTAAGTCAATTATAAGTTATCAATTATCTCTTAAATATGGATATCGAGAAAAAGATTATTTAACACCAAGAAATTTTACGACTAATAAAGAAAAGAGTAAGCAAGTTAATGATATTTTAAAGAAAATGAAAAGACAAATTAATATAAATGCTACTCAACATTCAGCAACGATGCATTATGTTAATAATTATGGTTATATTCCTTTATGGGTTCTTGTTAAAGTTTTATCTTTTGGAATAGTAGGGGAGTTGTATTCTATTTTAAAAAAAGAAGATCAGATGGGAATAGCCGAAATATATAATTTAGATGTTGATTGTTTGATTAATTATTTAACTATTTTGTCTAATTATCGTAATTTATGTGCTCATGAGGATATTGTTTTTGAAAATAAAACTCAAAGGAAGATTGTTGATAATAAATATCATAAATTATTAGAAATTCCTATTATGGATGATGAGTATATTTATGGAAAAGACGATTTATTTTCATTGATTATTATTTTAAAACAGATGTTATCAAAAGAAGAATTTGGTAATATGTTAGAAGAAATAAAACATAATTTAGAAAATTTAGATATGAATTTGCATACAATTAAAATTGAAAAAGTACTTGATAGAATGGGCTTTCCAGTTAATTATTATGAATTAAAAAATTTAGATTGAGGGTGATATAAAATGGAAAAAAGTCGAATTAATTTTGTAATTTATTTATTTGTTGCATTTATATTAGGTGGTTTACTTATGTATTTTATATCAATAAATACACCGGCTTTAAGTAGTGTATCAGGAACTACTAGTGGTAATGGTACATGTAGAGCCTGTAGTGGAACAGTTATTGTAAATGATGGGTCTTTATCAGCAAGTGTTGAAAAAGCATATGATGCTGTTATGATGGTTCGAAATTATAAGGGAGAAAATATTCAATCAACTGGAAGTGGATTTGTTTATAAAACAGATGATAAATATGGTTATTTTTTAACTAATCATCATGTTATAGAAAATTCTGATAAAATTACTTTAATAAGAAGTGATGATAAGGAAATTGAGGGAGTTGTTTTAGGAAGTGATGAATATTTAGATTTAGCAGTTGTAAGAATTGCGAAAGCAGATGTAATTGATACAGTAGCAATTGGTAATAGTGAGTCATCTAAACTTGGAGATACGGTTTTTACGATTGGTTCTCCACTTGGTTATGAATATAGAGGAACTGTTACAGATGGAATTTTATCTGGAAAAGATAGATTTGTAACAGTTAGTTTAACTGGTACTAATGATTGGGTTATGAAAGTATTACAAACTAATGCTGCTGTTAATCCTGGTAATAGTGGTGGTCCTCTTTTAAATGCTAAAGGGGAAGTAATTGGAATTATTTCTTTAAAACTTGTTCAAACAGAAGTTGAAAATATGGGATTTGCTATTCCTATTGAATATGCAATGAGTCATATTGAAAGTCTTGAAAATGGTAAAGCAATTGTAAGACCTATGCTTGGAATTAGTATGATTAATGTAACTGATACTTATTCATTATATCGTAATGGAATTATGTTAAATGATAATATAACATCTGGAGTTGTGGTAATGGAAGTAACAGCCAATACGGGTGCAAGTAAATCAGATTTAAAGAAAGGTGACGTTATAACTAAGTTAAATGATGTTGCTGTTCAAAATTCAGCATATTTGAGATATGAACTTTATAAATATAATGTTGGAGATACAATTACAATTACTTATTTAAGAGATGGAAAAGAGAAAACAACTAAAATTACTTTAACTGAATATAAATAAAAAATAGATATCATGAACTTCGTTTCTAATATAAAGAGACGAAGTTTTTATATGAAATTAAATTTAAAAAAATAAAAAAAATGTTGTTTTTTAGGGGAATATAATATATACTTAATATAAAGATAAGATAGTGAGTTTTGTAATAAAAAAATATCAAGTTTAGTATGCATTAATTATATATTCGTGATATTTTAACTCATGATTTAATAAAAATAGAGGTTGCTATTTTGTTATCTTAAAGAATAAAAAATACGAAGGGAGAAAAAAATGAGTAAAAAATCCAAAATTATTGTAGTAAGTATTATTGGAGTTGCTTTAATTTTTTTTGCGATTGCTTTTTTAATTTCATCTAATAAAAAATATACAATAACATTTGATACTGATGGTGGAAGTTATATTGCTTCTCAAAAAATAAAAAAAGGAGAATTTGTTACTAAACCAGTTGAACCAATAAAAACAGGTTATAAATTTGTTGAATGGCAATACGAAGATAAAGAATATGATTTTAAAACAAAAGTTAAAGAAGATATGACTTTAAAAGCCATTTGGGAAAAAGATAAAAAATATTATAATGTTGAGTTAACTGTTGATGATAAAAAACAAACTATTCGAGTACTAGAAGGAGAAACAATTGATGAAGAAAAATTAACTTTTGAAGAAAAGATAGGCTATGAAATTGAATGGCAACATGATGATCAAAAGTTTGATATTGAAAACGATAAAATAACAGAAGATATTGAATTAACTGGAAAGTATGTTGAAGTTAAAACTTATAATGTAATATTTGATGCAAGTGGTGGTTCTGCTGTAGAAAATCAAAAAGTAAATGAAAATAGAAAGGTTAAAAAGCCAACTAATCCAACAAGAGATGGTTATATATTTGATGGTTGGTATTTAAATAATAAACTTTATGATTTTGATGAAAAAGTTACAAGCGATATTACTTTAAAGGCTAAATGGAGTGATGATGCCAATGCTAAAAGATATACGGTAACTTTTGATAGTAATTATGGAAGTGCTGTTGGAAATCAAACAGTATTGGAGGGTAGAAGTGCTTCAAGACCTAATAATCCTTGGAGAGATGGTTATAGATTTGTTGAATGGCAATTAAATGGAAGAACTTATGATTTTAATAGTAGAGTAACTAGTAATATAACTTTAAAAGCCGTTTGGGAAGAAGTAGTAACATATACAGTATCTTTTAATTCTAAAGGTGGTACAACTTTTAATGACCAAAGAGTTGAAAGTGGAGGAAGAGCAACTAATCCTGGTAATCCAACAAGAGATGGCTATGTATTTATTGGTTGGGATTTTGATTTCAATACACCTATAACTAGTAATGTAACAATCAACGCTAGTTGGCGAACTTTATATAAATTTACAGTTGATTTTAATTTAAAAGGTGGAACTTGTGCAAGTTGTGAAGAACAAATTATAACAGAGGGTGGAAAAGCCAAAAATCCTGGAAATCCAACAAGAAGTGTTAATAATTTTGCTGGTTGGGATTTTGATTTTAATGAAGTAATCACAGATGATACAACTATCAATGCTAAATGGAATGAAATTGTTTATGTAATTAAATCTAGTGCTGTTGACCAATATTCACCTGATGTAACATTAACGGTATGGAATGGTGATACGCAAATTACGAATTATCAATCAATTAATTATACAGATGGTGTTCAAATGTGTTCAAGTTCAAATCCAACAGTTTCTAAAAATGATTTTGCTAATGAAAGTTCATTTATTGTTATCTTGAATGATGGAACAAGAGTAAGAGCAACCAAATAGTATGAAAAAGAAAAAAGTAATAGGAATAATTATAGTTGTAGTATTATTTCTAGTAGCATTATTAACTATTATATTTCTCTATAATAATGATAAAAAAGCCACTTATAAAATAGTCGTTTCAGTCATTGAAAAAAATTCTCCCGATAGAGAATTAAGCGTTTTTAAAAATCAAAAAGAAATTAATTTTGATACGATATATTATTTAGATGATGTCTTGCTATGTAAGGGTGTAAATCCAACTATAAATAAAAATGATGTAAAAAATGGTGAAGAGTTGAAAATAAAATTAAAAAATAAAAAAATTGTTAGAGCAATTGTTGAAATGGAGGAAGAGTAAGATGAGAAGAAAAATATTAATTATAGCAATCTCAATTTTTCTATTAGGAATAATACCAAATGTAAAGGCAAAAGGTTTTTATTCAAGTATGCCTAATGGTTCTTATATAATTGGTGAAAGTTTATATACAAGAGCGACCCTTGGTGATTATAAAGGTGTATTAAAAACCGAATATATTATGAAAGCATCTAAAACTATTAATGAAGATGATATTTCATCAATGGTAATTTATTATAAAACTCCAAGAGGAGAATTAACAAATGCTTTAACAGGTGAAACAGTAAAAGTCTCTGAAAGTGATTTAATGAACAATATTGAATATTATAATGGTAAAAAAATACCAACTTTATCTTTAGATTATACAACTGTTAGTGGAACGGATAATATTAAATATTCACTTGCGATGAATAATATTAGTAATTATAATGATTTAAATAATATAATTAATTGGGATGTATATGGTGCTAAAGAATGGAATGGAACTTTAGACAATTTACCATCTGGTGTTACACCTAGTAATCCAACAGATGAGGATTTGAAATTATTAAAATCTGCTATCAATAGTACTAGTTCTCATACTTACGAGGTTACTCTAAAAAAAGGCGAATATTATTGTTATGTTTCTTATCCTTATATTTCAAATGGTGATGATAAATTATATTTAACACCTTTAGATGAATTAGTTATCTTTGCTGGTGCTAAAGTAGAACAAAATATTACTGGTAACCAAATTGAATTAAGTGTAACAGGCATTGATGATTATAAAATAAAGTCTGCCACATTGTATGCATCAAGAAATACAAAGACTAATGGTTCACATATTGAAATGAATGATGTGGCTGAACTTGTTAAAGATAATGATGAATATAGAAAATTATTAAGCAATAACTTTTCACTTTTGTTATATTCTATTGCAAATGAAAAAAGTATTCCTTGGGGTGATGCTTCTAATACATACTATTGGTATATAGCCGATGTTTATTCAAATTTAGAAGAAAAACCTACATCAACAAAAGTTACTTTAGGTGATTTAGGAAATTCCGAAAAAGAAAAAAATTTCTATAGAGCAGATTTAACTATTACATCTCCTAATATCTTAAAAGGACGTGAGATAACATTAAAAGCAGAGAGTAAAGTAGAAGGAACAGTTTATCAAAAGCAACTTACTTCTCCTAACGAAAAAGAAATGTATTTAATAGATATAATTAATTTTGCATCTGCCTTATTCAATAGTTTGGAAGGTGCTGACTTAGGTAGTTTAATAGGCTAGAAAAAATAAAAACAGATATTACGTATAAGTTTATATCTGTTTTTTCATATTAAAAACTAATTAATTGGAATTAAAAGTATTTGACCAACTAAAATATCGTCTGAACCTAAGTTATTTAATCTACGCAAATTATCGATTGAAACATTGAACTGAATAGCAATGCTATTTAAAGTATCGTTATCTTTAACAACATAAGTTTTATAGTTCTTGGTTTCTGGAATAGTTAATTCTTCTCCAATTTTTAATAAATTACTTTTTAAATTATTAATTTCTTTTAATTTATCAACATGAATATTATAACGTTTAGCAATACTATATAAAGTATCACCAGATACACTTTTTATGTAACATTTTTAAATGTAAATATAATATCTATCGTTTTATTTTGATAGATATAGATCTTTTCAACTAAATTAATTATTAATTCTCTAGTTGAATTTTCTAAAGATAAAAATTCGTTAATATATTTTTCTATTATTTTATTGTCTATTTTATTAGATTCACTATTTTCATTTTTAAGATTATCAATACTCGATTTATTATTTTCTATTTCTTGCTTTAGACTTTCACTTATTCTTATATATTGTTCTTCTTCAATAATACCTTTTAGCATATTCATATATGTTTTATCTAGATTTTCTGTTAATTTATTATTAGTAAGTTCTAAACTTTCAATTTGTTTTTTAATCTTTAAAGTGTTGTCTTCAAATTCTATATTACTAATAGAATCTTTTATCTGTTTTTTATCTAAATAACTTTTACAAACTTCTCTAATATTATCTAAAATAACTTTTTCTAATGTTTCATAGTTATTTGTATGAGTCGTGCATACATGGTATTTAGAATAAGTCCTATAATAATCACAAGTAGTATAACTTCTGGCAGTTTTAGTTTGATATCTAATAGTTATACGATGTTTACAATCTCCACAGTATAAAAGCCCATCTAGTAAGTAAAATCGTTTTTTCTCTGGCCTTTTAACATTTTTAGGTAAAAGCGTTTGTACATAATTAAATGTATCTCTATCAATTATTGCTTCATGAGTATTTTCAACTATTATAAAATCGTTTGGTTTATTTTTTACTGTCTTTTTCAACTTATAATTAATCTTTTTAGTCTTTCCTTGAACTGTATCACCGGCATATATTTGATTAGTTAAAATTGATTTTATAGTGGTATCTACCCATATACCATATTCTTGTGATATGCAATTGGTATTTATACACTTAGTATTCCAAACATAATTATAATAAGATGCTGGCGTTTTAATTTTCCTTTTAGTTAATTCTTGTGCTATATAATGATAAGTATTACCCTTTAATGCTAAATTAAATATCAATTTAACAGTATCTGCTTGTTCAACATTCACTACTAAATGATTTTTATTTATTGGATCTTTCATATAACCAAAAGGACATCTACCAGATACATATAATCCTTCTTTCATTCTAGAACGCAAACTAGTTTTAACCTTTTTTGAAATGTCTTTAGCATACATATCATTCATTATGGCTTTAAAAGGTGCTATATCATTATTGGTATTATCTATGAATGTATCTATCCCATCATTAATAGCAATATACCTAACATTTTTATTTGGAAAATACTTTTCAATTAATTCTCCGGTACCTATATAATCTCTACCAAGTCTTGACATATCTTTGGTAATAATCATATTAATTTTTCCCGATTCGATATCTTTAATCATTCTTTTAAATGATGGTCTTTCAAAATTTGTTCCAGTAAATCCATCATCTACATATTCATCAATTAAATTATAGTTGTTTTCTTTGATATATTGATTAAGTAGACTTCTTTGACTAATAATACTATCTGATTCAATGTTTCCATCATCTCTTGATAATCTTATATAAATTCCTACTTTAAAACTACTATTCCCAATCATTAATTACTACTCCCTTCATTTTGGGAATAATGAGGATGATTGAATGTTAGTTCCTTTTTTAAGATATTGCAAGTCTCATTTATTTTTTTACTTAGTTCTATTTTTAATACTTCAGTTATTGTTTCATTTAAAAATTTTCCATCTTCTTTGAATTTTAAATTAACTTTGTATTTAACCATAGAGTTTAATACCTCCAATAAATTCTATGGTTTTAAATTTTGTTTTAGTAATATTATTTGATATGCCTGTAACATACCTATTAATATTACTTACTATTATAAAACTCCATTAAATTAAAAAGTATTATCTCCATATTCTTCACTTAACCCTTTCATTTTTATAAACTTATTTATTTTTTCATATCTATATATTCGATTTCTAATAATTCTACCATTAATTTAGTTATGGAAATATTATAGAATTTTGAAAGTAATTTAATTTGTTAAAATAATTTCTCAGGTAAATATAAATTAAATCTTCTCATATACATTATCTCCTTTGCATGATGCATGTTATCTTTACAAAAAAGAAAAGTCAAATCTTTGACTATAGAAAATTTTGTCTAACATCATAAAAACATTAATGATTAATCAAATTATCTAACAGCAGGATAAGAAGATGGTGTAACAGCACGCGTTTTTCCATATAAAATAAGGACTTGTGTATATGTCATTCTTATTTCGTACTTACGAAATTCATCTTACTTCGTAGGTTGATAAAAAGGATATTATTATATAAATATTGATATCATAAGATATTAAAGCATTAAAAAATCATCCTACTATCAAATTTTCTATTAGATTGTATAGGATGATCAAATTTAATAAAATTAAAAATTATAACTATCTAAAAATATTTAATATATCTTCATATTTAACGATCAATTTTTCTTTTGTTTTAGTATCTTCTACTTCATAAGTATTTCCATTAAATTTGTTACCCAATATTATCATTTTAGGTGTTCCTAAAACATAAACATCATTAATTCTATTACCAATATTTAAATTTTCTCTATCATCAATTATTACATTAACATTATTTTGAAGTAAGTAATTATATAGTTTTTCTCCTTCTTCTTTGTTATTTTCATTATATATTATTTGTACTTTATAAGGTGCTATATCATATGGTAATGCAAAACCCTTAATTTTATCATTTTCTTTAATAACATTATTTTCTATTAAACAAGCAATTATTCTTCCTAGACCAATTCCATAACATCCCATATAATATGGTTTCTTCTCATTATTTTCATCCATATAGAAAAGTTCCATACCATCGGAATATTTTGTTCCAAGTTGGAAATTATTTCCTAATTCAACAGTACTATATTCTTTTAAATTAGCAATATCAGTTACTCCTAATTGTTTAAGATATTCATCTTTATTATCAAATTCTAAAACTTCTTTGTTAATACCAATATCATTTTTTTCATCATAAAGAGTTTTATCTTCTCCTAAATTAGTAATTGCTTGAAACTCTTCTGCTACTTTACCACCTATAACTCCATTATCACTAACTGTTGGTATAATTTTGATACCTAATCTTTTAAAAATATTTAAATATACTTGATGCATTAGTTCGTATGTCTTTTGCATATCTTCTTCAGTTTTATCAAAAGAATAAGCATCCATCATAACAAAAGTTCTTGGTCTAAATAAATACCCTCTAGTTCTAATTTCTTTTCTAAACTTTTCTCCTATTTGGTAATAAATGGCTGGTAAATTTTTATAAGATGATAATCTATTAGCACCAAATAAAGTAGCACATTCCTCTGCAGTTGGAGCAAGTCCATATTCTCCTAAATTATTGTTTATTGTAAACATTATATCTCCATCTTTAGTGTATGTATCCCATCTACTTGATTGGTCCCATATTTTTCTTGGTTGAAGTTTTGGAAATTCTACTTGAATGCAACCTACCTTATCTAATTCTTCAATAATGATATTTTCAACTATTCTTTCTAATTTTGTCCATAAATTACCATAACCATAAATACCACTCTCAAATTGATATAATTCTCCTAGTTTCATTAAAATATCCTGGCCAGAGTAATTACTATCAATATCATTTAAATTAATTTTTTTAATATTTAATCTACTTAATCTCATTTTGTTCACCCTTTCTTTAAAGAAAAAAGGATAGCAAATAAGGAGTCATAAAGACGGTGCCATCCTTTTATTTTACTTAATTTTGATAACGGCTATTCACCGGAAATGTTTTCATTTCACTCTGAAGGTAGGAATTAAATAGTATCATAGCTTGTTTACACTATACCAAGCTCGCTTAACTAATTAATATTCCTTCATCACTGATTTGTACTTATTATATCACATCATTTTATCACTCACAAGTTTTTTAACGTTTAAAAATATTAATTCCATGTTTTTGATATGTATCTGCAAAGTGTTTTAACCGGTGCAGTTCTTGAAGAAGCTGGACAATAATTTGATTTTGGCATTTTTTCTACTTCTATAGGTTTGGTAATATCATAACAATATTTATCATCAAACTCTGATAAAATAGGAACGTGAGTAGCATAAACTCCATTTTCCTTTAAAAATGCTAGCCAGTTATAACAAATTTCTGGATTCATACAATACCATTTAGCCGGGTTATTATTACCACATTCACTATATATTGTCGGACACTCAACATGAACGCCATATTCTTTTGCTGCTTTATCAATTTGTGAATGAACGAATTTCATTTGTTCAACGGTTAAATGGTTGTGCGTAGGCAAATTATTATTTTCAATAGATCCTATATCAAAACTCACCCAATCGACACCTAATTTAGAAAAATATTCAATTATAGGATAAACATCTTCGTAATTTGAAGACCATAAAGTTGGTTGTATTTTGGTTTTGTATCCATTACTAATTGCCCATTTTATCCCTTCAATTGCATCATTCCATGGATATTTTATACCTTTTAACATTGACATTTTTTCTGGATCAACAGTATCGATGCTATATGAAATATAACCAACTACCTCTGTTGGAATATTATATAATAATTGCTTAATTTTTTTTAATCCTCCAACACCAGAAGTTGAAAAAGATACATTTTTTCCTCGTTTTATTGCAACACGAGCAGCTTCATTACAAAATTCTGTATCAACAGTAGGATCTGGATTACCAAACAAATACAAATATGTTAATCCTGTAAATATATCTAATAAAGTATTCACTTGTTCTATGGTTCCTTGATAATTACCTCCAACATTTTTTTGTGAACAACATGGACATTTACAAGTACAAAATTTATATCCTTTATTACCTGTATACAATGCAACTAATTTAACTTTATTTACATCTAATATCATTTATAATTCACCTTATTTCTTATTGACTTATTTTAGAATGATTTCTATTTTTACATAGAACTTCAAAATTTGCATTAATATATCATTTTTCACATGTTTTGTCAATAAAACACTTATATAATAAAACATATATAAATAATGTACGAATTTTTAAATCATTATTCATTATTCCCCATAAAAATCGTATCTCCGGGTTTTACTACATAAGTTATATCTTTAGTTTTATTTTTGATTGGAATTAATAATTGTTCTCCAATATTTAAAAGAGTAGTACCTTGTTCATTAAAGTTAATTAATTCTTCTAAAGATATTTCATAATTCTTAGCAATGTTATATAAAGTATCACCATTTTTAATAGTATAAATTATATAATCACTTGGATTACTTTGTTCAACTTTTGTACTAGGTAATTTAAGTTTTTGCCCAATTTGTAAAATATTACTTTCTAAATTATTTAATGCTTTTAAAATACCAACCGTTGTATTATATTTCTCAGCAATATCATATAAATTATCATTTTCTGTAACAATATAAATATTTTCTTCCATATTCACCTCTTTTAATTATATGAAAATACTTTAAAAGCATGAAAAAAAACAAAACTTAAATTTTGTTTATCTTTTCTCTTTTTTAGTTTGCATTTCTATACAACGTCTTCTTAGAAGTTCGGTATAAAATTTACTGTCAAAAGGAATATACTTTTCTTGCATTTCTTCTAAAACTTTGTTTTTAATTTCATCGCTTGCTTCAATCATTTCTCCATTTATATTAAAAGTATATCTTGTTTTGGCTAATAGACTAATATCATAATCGTATTTAAAAAAGGCTAATTCTTTATTATTGGTTGGAATATACTTTTTTAATAATTTAATATCTTCTATACTAAAAAATAAAGAGGCCATTGAGATTAATTCTTTAGGACCATAGATAGTTTTAAAAAAGACATCTAAAAATTTAAAATTACAATCATTACTTTTTATCATTTCTAAAAGTTCGAAAATGACGTTTTGATAATTTTTAGGATTATATATTTCAATTATACAATTTTGAAGTTGTTCATATAAATCATGCTCTAAAGTTTTAATGACACGGGCATAGTTTCTAAAATCAGATATTGTAATTTTTTTACCTAAACAAAAACGTTCTACACTATATCCGGAATTAATAAAATCATTTATTAATTGGATAGATTTTTGCGTTTTTTCATTATTTTTTTGTTCTTTTTCCTTTTTATTTTGATAATATTCATTATATTCCTTAATTGCTATATTTAAATAAGATAATAAGTTGTTATCATTTAAAATATCAGGTCTATAAAGCATTAAAAAGTTATAAAGTTGTTCCATAAGATAGGATGGGGTTATGTTAGATTTATAAATTTCGCGTTTTAAAGGATAATTTACATTTATATAAATAGAATTTATAAGTCTATTAAAAATTTTTTCTAAAGGTCCTATTTTTAGTTTATCTATATGCAATAACAATGCATTTAAACATTCATCATTTGAAATATTCAATTTCTTAGCAAGATTTTCTATAATAACTTTAATATCATTTCCTTTATGCATTTCTTCAAGATATGCATTATAGATTTCACTTGATTTACTATTTTTTTTCTTTTCATTTAAGTAATTACTATATTCTGTTATTATTTTTAAAAGTTTTTTATATTCTTCTTTGTTATGAATATATATTTCAGGATTAAAAAAACGTAGATAATTTTCAAGATTAATTCTTAAAAAATTTATTGTAAGATTTTCACTTTTTAAATAGGCAATTGCATCTCCTTGAAAATTTAAAAGATTATCAAATAAAGTAACATAATAGGGTTTTACAGGTGTATTTTCCTTAATGATATTAGTTAATAAACTTAAAAAATCTTGAACAGTTTTATAATTACCATCTTCTAAGTATATTTTATAAGTTAATTGAGCCGCTTCTAAAATGTTATTGTTTTTTTTCAAAAAATTATAGTATATTTCTAAAATATTTTTATTATTCATGCATTTCTCCTTTTTAGACACTTTGACTATTATAAGATAAGGAGATAAAAAATGCAAGAAAAAAAGGATTTAGTTGGTTGAACCAAATCCTCCAGTACCACGAGTAGTTTCAGAAAGTTCTTTTGTTTCTACAAAATTAACTTTTAAATAAGGAGCAAATATTATTTGAGCAATTCTTTCATTAGGTGTAATTGTTTGAATTTCTTTAGAATGATTATGAAGAGCAACTTTAATTTCTCCTCGATAGTCAGCATCTATAACGCCAACTTTATTGGCAGGAGCAAGCCCTTTTTTAGAACCAAGTGAACTTCTAGCATAAATTAATCCAACGTAGCCATGAGGAATAGCCATTGCTAAACCTGTTGAAATCATAACTGTTTCACCGGGATTGATACTTAAGTCTTTATCAATAAGTGCATATAAATCAGCCCCTGCTGACTCTTCTGTTCCATAAGTTGGGATTATAGCCTTTTCATCTAATTTTTTTATTTCTAAATTATTATTTTTCATTATTACTTTCTCTCCTTGCATTTTTTTCATGTAAGATAACTTTACCTGCTTTTCTAGTTTTGTTCATGTCTATTACACGTTGATTACTAGAACCTCTAAAATAGAGTAGAGGGTCTTTTAAATCTTCTTCAAATTTTCCATCAACTAAAACATCAATCAAACTTAACATTTCTTTAGTTTCTTCGTGTTCCATAG
>CANRGW010000010.1 GCA_947630205.1 uncultured Bacilli bacterium | reverse complement strand
TATTTGTCAACATAATTAGAAGGTGGTAATCATGGGAAAAATAATTTCATTAGTAAATCAAAAAGGAGGAGTTGGCAAAACAACAACTAGTATTAATTTATCAGCAAGTCTTGCTTTACTTGGCAAAACAATTTTATTAATTGACCTTGATCCTCAAGGTAATGCAACAACTGGAGTTGGTATTAATAAAGGAGATATTGCAAAAAGTATTTATGATTTATTAAGTGGAACTTGTGAAATTGAAGAAGTTATTGTCAAAACAGATTTTAAGAATTTAGATATAATTCCCGCAACTATTCAATTAGCAGGTACTGATATAGAATTAATGGAAAAAAGTAAGAATAGTCCTACTTTTAAAAAATCACACCAATTACAAGAAAAAATAGCAAAAATAAAAGATAAATATGATTATATTATAATTGATTGTCCACCAAGTTTAGGTATTTTAACAACAAATGCCTTAACTGCAAGTAATTCAGTTATTATTCCTGTTCAATGTGAATTTTATGCATTAGAGGGAATTACTCAGTTATTGAATACAATTATGCTTGCTCAAAAGAATTTAAATCCTCATCTTGATTTAGAAGGGGTTTTACTTACTATGGTCTCTAAATCAAATTTAGCCCTTGATGTTATAGAAGAGACAAGAAGTTATTTTAAAGATAAAGTTTATGATACAATTATACCTAGATTAATAAGACTTGCTGAAGCACCAAGTCATGGAAAGCCTATTGTTTCTTATGATCCTAAAAGTAAAGGGTCTGAAGCTTATATAAATTTAGCAAAGGAAGTGATAATTAGAAATGGAAACTCCTAGAAGAAGAGCCTTAGGTAAAGGCTTGGAAGAATTATTTGGAGCTGAGGTTTTAGATATTGAAACCTTAGAAGAAGAAATTATAAAAGAAACTCCCAAAGAAGAAATATTAGAAGTTAATTTAAATGAACTTAGAAGTAATCCTTATCAACCAAGAAAGGTTTTTGATGAGAAAGCCTTAGAAGAATTGGCAAGTTCTATAAAAGAACATGGAGTTTTTCAACCAATTATAATTAAGAAAAGTATTAAAGGTTATGAAATAGTTGCTGGTGAAAGAAGAGCAAAGGCTAGTCTTTTAGCAGGACGTGAAACTATTCCCGCAATTGTTCGCGATTTTGATGATCAAGAAATGATGGAAATAGCCCTTCTTGAAAATTTACAAAGAGAAGATTTAAATCCTATTGAAGAAGCCTTAGCATATCAAAGTTTAATGGAGGCTAAAGGTTTAAATCATGAACAACTTGCAAAGAGAATTGGTAAAAGTCGAAGTTATGTAACTAATATGGTTGGACTTATTAATTTACCAGACTCTGTTAAAGAATTAGTTATAGCAAGAAAAATTCCGGCAACCCATGCTCGGACTTTAAGTAAAATTAAAGATGTTGCTAAAGTGGAAGAACTTGCAGATAGAGTTGTAAATGAAGGGTTAACAACAAGTCAAATTGATGAACTTGCTCAAGATAAATCTGTTGAAAAACGTAATAAAATGGAACGTCATGAAACAGAAGAAACAAGAACTTATAAATATATTCAAGAATTATTATGCGATAAATTAGAAACAAAAGTTAGAATTAGAGGAAGCAAAATTGAAATTAACTTTGCTGATTTAAATGATTTTAATCGTATTATTGAAATTCTTAATATAAGTGAGTAGTTATGGAAGAAAAAAAATATACAATAGGAACCATTCTTACAATGAAAAAGGCTCATCCTTGCGGAGAAAATAATTGGCAAGTTGTAAGAGTTGGTGCTGATATAAAAATAAAGTGTTTAAACTGTGGACATGTAGTCATGTTACCAAGAATAGAATTTAATAAGAAGATAAAGAAAATTATTTCTTTTAGTGGTGATAAAAATGAATAAAAAGAAAAAGTTGAGATTGAAAAAACCTAAATTACATCCTGTAACGGTATACATAATATTAATTGTTCTTACCATGGTTGTAAGTGGTATATTAGCCAAAATTGATTTTAAAACAACATATAGTACTATTAATAATGCTGATTTGTCTATTGTTCAAAATACTGTACAAGTTGAAAATTTATTTAATTTTGATGGTGTTAAGTATTTAATTAGTAATGCCGCGACTAATTTTATTAGTTTTGCTCCTCTTAATATGTTTATTATAACAGCAATTGGTATGTCTGTTTTAATATCTTCTGGCTTTCTTGATTTAATAAATAGAAAGATATTTTCGAAAGTAGATAATCGGATGATAACCTTTATTATTATTTTTATTGGAACTATTTCAACTATTATAAATGATATAGGTTATGTAATATTAATCCCGATTGCTGCCATTTTATATGAGTCTAAAGGACGAAATCCTTTATCCGGAGTAGCGGCTGCTTTTTGTGGCGTTGCTTTTGGAAGTGGAACCTCTATTTTTGTAGGTTCAGCCGAAGTTGCTTTAATTCCTTATACGACAAGTGCGGCTAGATTAGTTGATAGTTCTTTTCATGTTAGTTTATTATCTAATTTATTTATAATGATAGCAACAACGATAGTGTTATCAATAGTTGGAACGATTATTATAGAAAAGATAATTGTTCCTAAATTTGGAAATTCTAAAGAAAGTAAATCTTTAGAAGTCAAAAGTCAAGAAGTTCAAGAAACAGAAGTTGAAGTTATAGACTCTTTAGATGCAGAACAAGAACGTTTAAATACGGAATATAAAGAAAATCGTGGTTTAAAATATGCTTTAATTGCTTTTTTAGTAATGGTTACGATATTTATTTATTCTGTAATACCTAATCTACCTTTATCAGGAATGCTTTTAGATATGAATGAAACAACTTATTTAAAACAAATATTTGGAGATAATTCTTATTTCCAAGATGGTTTTACTTATATGATGGCTATTTTATTCTTAGTAACTGGTCTTGCTTATGGAATTGGTTCTAAAAAGTTTAAAAATGATCGCGATGTTTTTGAAGGAAGTCATGAAAACTTAAAGCATTTAGGAGGAGTTTTAATCTTAATCTTCTTTGCATCTCAATTCATTTTTGTATTTCGAAAAACAAATATCGGAACTATTTTAACGGGAATAGTTGCTAATGTTATAGATAGTATTAATTTTGGAGGAATTGCTCTTTTAGTTATTGCAATCTTATTGATGGCTTTTGCTAATTTATTCTTAACAACTCCAGGTGCTAAATGGGTAATTTTAGCTCCCGTTATTGTTCCACCTTTAATGCAATTTAATATTTCTCCTCAATTTTTACAATTTGTTTTAAGAGCAGCCGACTCTATGACTAACGGAATTACCCCTTTATCATCATTTTTTGTCATATTAATAGCCTATATGAATATTTATAATAAAGATAAGGATAATCCGATTGGTATTTTTAAGGCTATTAAATTAATCATGCCATATTGTTTAATTATTTCTGCTACCTGGTTGCTACTTTTAATTGGATGGTATATAATAGGTTTACCAATTGGACCAGGTGTGTATCCAACTGTGTAAGGAGGAATTATGAGTTTAAAAGCAGGAATTGTTGGACTTCCTAATGTTGGAAAATCAACTCTTTTCAATGCCATTACTAAACAAAATATTTTAGCAGCCAATTATCCTTTTGCAACGATTGACCCCAATGTTGGAGTTGTAAATGTTCCCGATAAAAGAATGGATGTTTTAAATGAAATGTATTTACCAGAAAGATTAATTTTAGCAAGTTATGAATTTACAGATATTGCTGGACTTGTTAAAGGTGCATCAACTGGTGAGGGGCTTGGCAATAAGTTCTTATCCCATATTCGCGAAGTCGACGCTATCGTTGAAGTTGTTCGTTGTTTTGATGATGCGAATATTATTCATGTTGAAGGTAATTGTGATCCTTTACGAGATGTTGATATTATTAATCTTGAACTTACTATAAGTGATTTAGAAATTGTTACTAATCGTTTAGATAAAGTTTATAAAAAAGCCATGACGACAAAAGATGCTGACTCTTTAATAGAAGTAAGTGCTTTACAAAAAGCGAAAGAGGCTTTAGAACATGCTATTCCTTTAAGAGAAGTAAGTTTTACAGATGAAGAAAAACAAAGTCTTAAATCTTTTCAATTTCTAACAATGAAACCAATTATTTATTTAGCAAATATTAAAGAAGATGAATTAGGACTTCCTGATAATAAATATGTTGTAAGTTTAAAAGAATATTTAGAACATGATAATACTAGAGTTATAAAAATGTGTGCTAAAGTTGAAAGTGAATTATCCGAACTTTCTATTGAAGAAAAAGAAGAAATGTTAGAAATGCTTGGAATTGAAACAAGTGGTTTAGATGATTTAATAAATGCCACTTATGAAATTTTAGGTTTAAAAACTTATTTCACCGTTGGAAGTGATGAAGTTCGGGCTTGGACTTTTAAAGATGGTATGAATGCGCGGGAATGTGCGGGAATAATTCATACAGATTTTGAAAAAGGCTTTATCAAAGCCGAGGTTATCAGTTATCAAGATTTAATTGCTTGTGGTAATGAAACAAAAGTTAAAGAAGCAGGTAAACTTCGGATAGAAGGTAAAGATTATATAATGCAAGATGGTGATATTTGCCATTTTCGTTTTAATAGATAGGAGATGTGAAAATGTATAATTTTAATTATAATTTTGATACTTATGATTTGGAAAAATATTTTAATAGTATTCCTAGTTGGTTAATTATTTTTCTTATTTTCTTTTTAATTGTTCTTGTTTTAGCCATAATCGTTGCTTATGTCTTTTCATCTTTAGGACTTATGGAAACTGCTAAAAAGAATAATATTGATAATGCATGGCTTGCTTTTATTCCAATTGGAAGACATTATTTAATTGGTAAATTAGGATATGAAGTTTATGCTGAAGAAGGTAAAAATAATGCATCTTTAGTTTGGGTAACTTTTGGTTTAAGTATTGCCTCTTTTCTTCTTAATAATTACTTAGTTTCTGTTGCTTTAATGGTCTTTACTTATATTGCTTTTTATAATATCTTTAAAGCCGTAACAGAAAAATATAAAATGTATACCGTTTTTACAGTTTTATTTGGTGATACATTAGGTGGTATATTTTTATATGTTATGCGTGGTAAATTAACAAATATGAATTCTTCTAAAAAAACTTTAGAAAAAGAAAATATAGAAGAAAAAGAAGAAATCAAAGAAGAAACTAAAACTGCAAGACCAAAATATTGTCCAGAATGTGGTAATAAATTAAATACAAATGCTAATTTCTGTACTAATTGTGGTAAAAAAATAAAATAGATAATAAGAACTTTGATAACTAAGAGTTTAGTTATCTTTTTTAATTATAAAGTGTAATAATTAATTACAAAATGTAGTTTAATATTACACTTTTTCTTACGATTGAAAGAGATGATGAGGACTTTTTTCTTTTTCTATTATGTCAAAATCTTGACTAATAGGTTGTTAAGTTATTCTAAAAAGACTATAATAAAAAACATTAAAATAATTAAGAAAAATTTTATTTGACGAGTTTTTACATATTAATTTGTAATTAATACCTAAAGTTTTCGTTAGATGCGTTATAATAAATATATGATTTAGGAGGATTTATGCCAAGAAAAAGATTAACTCAAATAATGCCTTTCTTAACTCCCATTAGAGTTTGGCAAAGAAAACAATTTTATTATTTAGGAATGTTTTTTGATAAAAATAAATACTGTAAAACATTTCAAGAAGATTTATTACCCTACCCTATTTCTTCTTGTAAATCATTCATGATTAATGAAGAAAGTGGTTATGATATAGTTTATCAACAAAATAAAGTTCATAATTTAAAAATAATTAGTCAAACTATGAATAAGGTTTTAATAAAACCAGGAGAAACATTTTCTTTTTGTTATATATCTAAAAATGCTAAGAAATATGGTAAATATAAAGATGGTTTAGTTTTAATTGATGATAAAATTCATCCTCAAAAAGGAGGAGGTATTTGTCTTCTTAGTAATATGCTATATTATTTATTCTTGATGTCTCCTTTAACAATTGTTGAAAGACATGGACATCGGAAAAAATCTTTACCTAATAATGATAAAGATACTTTAAATGGAGTTGATGCAACGATTAATCGTGGTTGGCTTGATTTAAAAGTAAGAAATGATACAGATAATACTTTTCAACTTGTAATAACTTTTGATGATGATTATATTTATTTAAAATTATTATCTTCCAAAGAATATAAAGAAAAATATATAATTGAAAATAAAAATTTTAAATATTTTAAAAAAGATGATAAAGTATTTGAAAGTGTTTCAGTTATTAAAACTAAAAGAGATAGAAAAACAAAGAAAGTTATCGAAAGAAATAAATTATATGATGAAGTAGTAGAAGCAACATATAAACTTCCTAAAGATGCTAAAATAGAGGAGATGGAATAATGGAAAAACTAAAAGTAGCCGTTTTATTTGGAGGATGTTCAAGTGAATATTCAGTTTCACTAGTCTCAGGAACTTCAGTTTTAAGAAATTTAAATAAAGATAAATATGATATTTCGATGATAGGAATTACTAAACAAGGAGATTTTTATTTATATAATGGAGAATTAGATGCTATAGAAAAAGATGATTGGCAACATGATGATAAATGTCAGAAAATAACTTTTTCAACTAATCGAAGTGATCATGGTTTTATTATAATAGATACAAATACCTTAGTTAAAATTGATATTGCTTTTCCTGTTTTACATGGAAGAAATGGTGAAGATGGACGTCTGCAAGGTTTATTTGAATTGGCAGGTATTCCTTTTGTTGGCTGTGATATGTCGGCATCTCTTATTTGTATGGATAAATATTTAGCCCATGAATTAGCAGCCTTAAAGGGCATTACAGTTCCTAAAGCGTATACTTTTTCTAATTATGAGAAAAAAGAAGATATTAAAGAAAAACTTAAAGACTTACCCTACCCTATGTTTGTAAAACCATTGAAAGCAGGTTCTTCTTATGGAATTTCTAAAGTAAATAATGAAGATGAATTAGATAAAGCGATTGATTTTGCTTTTAAATATGACCAAAAAATTATTATAGAAGAAAATATAGATGGTTTTGAAGTAGGCTGTGCTATTATGGGAAACGGCAATGATTTAATAATTGGTGAAGTTGATGAAATAGAAATTCATACAGATTTTTATAACTTTGAAGAAAAATATACAGCATTAAGTAGTAAAATAATTTTACCAGCAAGATTATCTGATACAGAAAAAGAAAATATTAAAAAAACGGCTTTAACTATTTATAAATCTTTAGGTTGTAAAGGTGTTTCAAGAGTTGATATGTTTTATACTAAAGATAAAAAAATTGTTTTTAATGAAGTTAATACGATGCCAGGATTTACCTCTCATAGTAGATATCCTTCAATGTTAAAGGCTATAGGTTATGATTTTAGTGCTGTTCTTGATAATTTAATTCAATTAGGAGTAAAAAATGAACAAGATTAAACTTACCAAAAAAGATATTTATCAAGGAAATTTAATTTTAGTTAATTCAAAAAATTTATTAAAAGAACAAGACGAAGTTAAAGACCTTGAACCTTTTAATTATGAGTTTCCAAATATCTTATTAAATAAAGAAGCCAATGAACATTTACAAGATGCTTTAAAAGAAATTGAGGCTTACTCAAAAATAGTTCCTGTAAGTGGTTATCGTAGTTTAAAAGAACAACAAGATTTATTTAATACTTCTTTAAAAGAAAATGGGAGAGAATTTACTTATAGTTATGTTGCTCTTCCTAATGCCAGTGAACATCAAACGGGTTTAGCCATTGATTTGGGATTAAATCAAGATAACATTGATTTTATAAGACCAAGTTTTCCTTATGAAGGAATTTGTCAAGAATTTCGCGAAATTGCTCCTAAATATGGTTTTGTTGAACGATATTTAAAAGTTAAACAAAATATAACTTTAATTGATGCTGAAGAATGGCATTTTCGTTATGTTGGTTATCCCCATTCAGAAATTATGGTTGCAAATGATTTTTGCTTAGAAGAATATATTGCCTTTTTAAAAAAAGGTCCTTTTAACTATAAAGACTATGAAATAACTTATCTTCCTTATAAAAAAGATAATATAGAAGTAGAAATAGATGAAACAACAAGAATATCGGGTAATAATCAAGATGGTTTTATTATTACCAAGAAAGTAAAATAAATGGTGTATGTATGGATAAAGATTTTGTAACTAATCGGGCTTGGGTTGAAATAAATTTAAATAATCTTGAACATAATGTAAAAGAAATTCAAAAAAATATTCATGAAAAAACCAAGATTATGGCTGTTGTTAAAGCAAATGCTTATGGTCATGGTTTAGTTATTATTTCCAAAAAATTAAATGAAATTGGTATAAAAGATTTTGCTGTTGCTACTTTAGAAGAAGGAATAACTTTAAGAAAAAATGGAATTGTTGGGAATATTTTAATTTTAGGTTATACAAATATTAAAAATATAAAATATGTTTTAGAATATGATTTAATACAAACGGTTGTTTCTTTAGAATATGCAAAAGAATTGTTAGAATTAAATCTTCCTTCTAAGTTAAAAGTTCATTTAAAAATTAATACAGGAATGAATAGAATTGGTATTAGTTATAAAGAAATAGAATTTTTAAAAAGCATTTATAATTCTAAAAAATTAAATATTTTAGGAATTTATACACATTGTTCAGCATCTGATAGTGCTAAAAAATCAGATATTAAATTTACAAGATTACAAATTTCTCGTTTTAATTATGTTCTTGATAGTTTAAAGGCATCGGGAATTGAAGTTATAGGAACGCATCTTCAAGCAAGTTATGGCATAGTTAATTATAAAGAATTAGAATATGATTATGTAAGACCAGGAATGATTTTATATGGTACTTATACAGGAAAAGATTTATATGTTAAAAATAGATTATCTTTAAAACCTGTTTTAGCACTTAAAGCACGAGTTGCCTCAGTTAATGAAATAGAACCAGGTGAAGCCGTTGGTTATAGTAGATTATTTAGAGCAACGAAAAAAGAAAAAATAGCAGCTGTTTCTATTGGTTATGTTGATGGGTATCCAAGAAATTTATCACCTGGTACTGCTAAAGTTATGGTTAATGGTTTATATGGAGTTGTTGTTGGAAGAATTTGCATGGATCAACTAAATATTAAAGTTACTAATATAGAAAATATAAAAGAAGGAGATATTGTTACCTTAATTGGAGATAAACCGGGAATAATGGGACTTGATTTAGCCTATAAAACTAAGACAATTGTTCCTGAATTATTTGGTCGTCTTGGTAGTCGTTTAAATTATGTTGTTCTTGATGAAAAGCAAAAAGAATAGTTTAGGAAGAGTTGCTTTTCTTTATAATTTGTGGTATTTTATAATCAAGGAGGCTCTATGAAAAAAGAAAAAATGAAAGGGGTTAAAAAATTTAATGCGTTTATAACAGCATTAGAAATACTTTTAGTTTTATTTTTCATTTTAGGATATTTAACACAGTTTATAGTTTATTCAACAAGAACAATTATGTATTTTACAAGTAATAATGAATATAATTCTTATGTTGATATTTTTTATGATACAACTTTAGAAGGCAACGATGATGAAGAAAATTTTGAATATTTATATAATTTAACTAGTAACTATGACCGTGATTTAATTAAAAGTGGTTCCGTTTTAAATTCGGAAATATCTATGTTTGCTTGGACTAAACTTGTAATGAATATTGTTTGGACTATTGTTGTTATAATGGTATGTGAATTAATTAGAAGATTAACAAGTACAATGGATGCTAGAAAAACTTTAAGTGTTAAAAATCAAAAGATATATAAGAGAATTAGAATATCTATAACATGTTCTTTTGTTTTCCTTTTGATTGCTAACTTAGTAATTGCTTTTAAAACTCCGTTTGAAACTTATTTTCTTCCATCACTTCTTATTTATGTTATTATTTTTACATTAATCCAGTCAATTAATTATCTTGTTATAGAAAAAGATAAAGAAAAAAGTGCTTAATCATGAGCACTTTTTATTTCTAAAGATTTTCCTTGATAAGTATTTCTTTTTTTTAATTCTTTATCAATATCATTTAAAACAACAAATTTTTTTATTAACCAAGTAGGTTCAATTAAATCACTTACTTTAGGATCTCCTGTAATTCTATGAATAACAATATTAGGTCTTAATAATTCTAATTCTTTTACAACAATATCAATATATTCATCTTTAGTTAAAACATGAAAGGGTTTTTCTTGATACATTTTTTCTAACTTAGTATTTTTTAAAATATGTAACATGTGTATTTTAATACCTTGAATATCTAATTTATTTAAATATTTAACTGTTTCTAACATCATTTCTTCTGTTTCATAAGGAAGACCATTGATAATATGTACAACTACATTAATATCTCTTTCCCGAAGTTTTAAAACCATATCTTTAAATTCTTGTAAAGTATGACAACGATTAATTAATTCACTAGTTTTATCATGAATAGTTTGAAGTCCTAATTCAACAGTTAAATAAGTTCTTTTATTTAAATCACTTAAATATTCTAAACATTCATCTGAAATAGCATCCGGACGTGTTGCTATATTAAGACCAACTACATCTTTTTGTTTTAAAATTGGTTCAAATACCTTTTTTAATTCAGGAATACTAGCATAAGTATTAGTTCCTGCTTGAAAATAACCAATAAATTTAGCATCAGGCCATTTTCTTAACATTATTTTTTTTATATCTTCAAATTGAAGAACAATATCTTTTTCTTTATTTCCAGCAAAATCTCCACTTTTAAGACTAGAACAATAAATACATCCTCCAATACCTTTTGTTCCATCACGATTAGGACAAGTAAAATTAGCATTTAAACTAATTTTAGCAATTTTCATACCAAATTTTTCTTTATAAAAACTATCTAAAGTATAATATCTTTTATTATTTAAATAAGTCATAAAATCACCGTGATTAGAATAGCATTTTTTAAGTAGTTTGACAACATTTTTTCGTTTTAAAAAATAATATCAAAGAAGAATTAAAGAAAATAATCTTTAAAAATATAATTAGTCTTTTTAGAAAATAAAAATTTTAATAAAAAAAACTTAACTAATTTTTATAATGTGGTATACTTATAATAGGGTGATAATATGAAAAGAAGAAAATTAAATAAAAAAGCAGTCATCGTTTTAAGTGTTATCTTGTTAATTATAATTATTGAAATAATTAATCCAATTAAATTATATAATAAACATTTATTAAAAGAACTTAATTATCAAGATGCAAGTATTAAAACGATTTTAAATAATAATTTAAAGAAAGAAGTTTTAAATCAAGAATATAGTAAAGCCTTAGATACTATATTTGCAAGTTCAGATTTTAAAAAAGATAATTATAGTATTTATAAAGATTTAGAGTATGTTAAATTAAAAGATTATACTAAGAATATAAATGCTTTAATAAAAAAAGGTTATAAAGCCGAAGAAATAAATAATATTACAAGAAGTGCAACGGATGCTTCTCTTAAAGAATTTTTAGAAAAAGATTATATTGAAAATATTAATGATTATTTAAAGTATGATTTTGCTATTTTAAGTAATTATGATAGATATGTTGCTTATCAAAAAGAAAATACTATTGATAAAGAATTAGTTGTTGTTTATGTTAATATAGGTTTAGATAATGATTTTTATACTAATACAAGACCAGTTACAGAATTTAGTTATGATATGTTAGTTAATAAATATACAGAATTAAGTGAAGATTTTGTTCCTGAGAATTTAGTAGATGTTCCTTTAGAATATGCTGCTGATAATAAACAAAAAGCAGAAGCAACGATGTTAGAAGCCTTTAAAAAAATGTCTGATGATTGTAAGGCTGCAACAGGTTATAAAGCTTTAGTTCGTTCGGCTTATCGTGATTATAAAAAGCAACAAGATACTTATGATTTATATTTAGATGCTTATGGTAAAAAATATGCTGAGAATTATGTTGCTCATCCAGGTTTTTCCGAACATCAAACGGGTTTAGCAGTTGATATTAAGGCTGAAAGTAGTGAAGTATTTAAAGGAACTAAAGAAAGTGAATGGATAAGAGAAAATGCTTATAAATATGGTTTTATATTTAGATATGATGAAGGAAATGAAGAAATAACGGGAGTTAAGTATGAGTCTTGGCATTATCGTTATGTAGGTGTAGAACTAGCGAAAGATGTTCATGATAAAAATATGACTTATGATGAATATTATATTCGTTTTTTGAATAAATAATCAAAAGAATAAAAAGGAGGTTAATTATGTACGATTTAGGACCCCAATTTAAAATAAATCCTGATGACTTAACTGTTGAAAATACAAGAACTATTGAAGGATCACATTTTAGAATTCAAATTTTAACAGAAAGATTAATTCGTCTTGAATACAGTGAACAAAAGAAATTTGTAGACTCAGCATCAACCTTAGTTATTAAAAGAAAGTTTCCAAAACCTGACTTTTTAGTTCGCGAAGATGCTAGTTATATTTATATAGAAACTAAGTATATTAATTTAAAATATTTAAAAAATTCTAAATTTTCTGAAAAAAATCTTTCGGCTACTATTTTATATAGTCATAAAGAATGGTTTTATGGTCAAAAAGAAGTTCGGAATTATGGAGGAACAACAATATCTTTAGATAATACTTTAAAAATGCCTCCTTTAAGTAAAGGATTAATAAATCCGGATATGTATGTTGTTTTAGATGACTCAGATACTTTATTATTAGATGAAAATTCTAATTTTTATAAAAGAGATGCTGAAACAAAAGATATTTATTTGTTTGCATATGGTTCTAATTTTAATGAAGTTTTAAAAGATTATTTTACTTTAACGGGTTTTCCATCTTTTATTCCAAGATATGCTCTTGGTAATTGGTGGAGTCGTGATATTCCTTATTATGATGAACACATTGTAACACTTTTAAATAAATTCCGAATGAATAGTATTCCGATTTCTGTATTTTTATTTGATAAAGATTGGAGTATAAAAAATCCTAAACTTTCTTCTACTTCTGGTTTTACTTTTAATAAAGAGTTAATAAGAGACCCTGAACGTTTAATTGATATTCTTCATCAAATGAATGTTAAAGTGGGAGTTAAAATTAATCCTAAAGATGGTATATTTAATCATGAAGAATACTTTCCGTTGGCTACTCAATATATTGAATTAAATAAAAAAGGTTATATAGAATTTAAACCATTTGAAGCAAGATTTATGGATTTATATTTAAAATTATTTATTCATCCTTTAGAAAAACTAGGTATAGATTTATTTTGGAATGATTATGATGTTCTTGAAAATCGTAATTCTTTATTTGCTTTAAATGATTATATGAAAAAAGATATGGAAAGAAATGGTAATCGTGGTTTAATCTTAGCAAGAAATGCTAATTATGCTCCTCATAGATATCCGGTTCTATATTCTGGTCATAATCAAATTAGTTTTGAAGTTTTAAAATTTTTACCACTTTTTAATATTACGGCTGCTAATGTTGGAGTTTCTTATTGGAGTCATGATGTTGGAGGAAGTGTTGGAGGAATTGAAGATGATGAACTTTATATAAGAAGTTTTTTCTCCCTTTTTAAGATTTAATACGGAGTATGGTACTTATTATAAAAGAGAACCATGGCGTTGGAATGTTGTAACTAATAATATTGTTAGTTATTATTTAAGATTAAGAAGTCAATTAATACCTTATTTGTATTCTGAGGTGTATAGATATCATAAAGAAGGAATACCACTTATTAGACCTTTCTATTATGAAAATCCTTTTGCTTATGATGACCCTGTTTATAAAAATCAATATTTCTTTGGTTCTTCTATGTTAATTTCCCCAATTGTTAAGAAAAGTGACCCTTTAATTGATAGAACTATTCAAAAGTTTTATATTCCTGAAGGAATATGGTATGATTTTAAAACTGGTAAAAAGTTTATTGGAAATAAAAAATATGTATCATTTTATAATATAGAAGATTATCCTGTTTTTGTAAAAGCCGGAGGAATTATTCCCCTTTCTGGTATCAATGATTTAATGTCTTATGAAAATCCTCAAGAATTAGAAATACATGTTTTCCCAGGTAGTAGTAATTCTTATAATTTATATGAAGATGATGGCTTGACGAAAAATTATTTAAATGGAGAATATACAATTACCAATATCGATTATAATTATTTAAGTAACAATTATACTTTAATTATACATACTTTAGAAGGAAAACCAGATTTACAATTTAAAAAACGAAATTATAAAATACATTTCCGTAATACTAAGATGGCAAGTAATGTTAAAGTATATTCTAATGATCGAGAAATACCTTTTACATCTTATCCTATGGATACTGAATTTATCGTAGAAATTAAAGATGTTGATACGAAAACTCAATTAACAATTAATTGTCAAGGTGCAGATATTGAAATAGATGCTTTAATGTTAATTAATGATGATATTGATAGTATTTTATCTGATTTAAAAGTACCAACGAAGTTAAAAGATACTATAGCAAGTATTCTTTATAATAAAGAAACACCAACTAGTAAGAAAAGAATTGGTATTAAGAAACTTCAGAAAAAAGGACTTGATAAACGAAGTGTTAAAGTTTTCTTACGTTTAATTGAATATATGAGTGAAGTTTAAATAACTTTAAAAAAATACTTGAAATTTCAAGGTATTTATGTTTAAATATTCATATATTATTTTGAAGAAGTAGTAATGTATTTATCTTTTTTAGAGAGTTAGTGGTTGGTGCAAACTAATATTTATAAATATATGAACTTGTCTTTTTAGAAAAATAATCGTTAATCGCGTTAAGATAATTAAGTTAAAGTTAGGATGGTACCGTGCTTAGCACTCCTTATGGTTCCATCTTTTTTTCTTTTGGAGGTATTATGGAACTAAAAGATTTATTTTGGTTTATAGGAACTTTTGTAATAGTTTATCTGATTTATTTCTTTCTTCAAGTTTTTAAGAAAAAGGAATTAAATAAAAATAAGGTTCCGGTTGAACTTGTGTATTTAATGAAAAAATATAATTTAGATATGTCTTCAATAAAGTATCAAAACATTATGCAAGCGATTGCTTTGGTAAGTGCATTTGATATTGCTTTTGCTGCAACTTTTGTAATGCAATTTATAAAAAATATTTATTTAGCAGTTTTTGTAGGAGCGGCTGTTTTAATACCTCTAATTTTAATTACTTTTAATTTTATAGGAGTTTATTATACTAAGAAAGGAAAGATAAAAAATGGAAACAAAAAAAATTGAAAAAAAATGGCAAAAATACTGGAAAGAAAATCATACATTTGAGGCTAAAAATAATAGTACTAAGGAAAAATATTATGTTTTAGTAGAATTCCCATATCCAAGTGGTGCTGGTCTTCATGTTGGTCATGTTAGAAGTTATGCATCTCTTGATGCTGTTGCTAGAAAGAAAAGAATGGAAGGATATAATGTATTATTTCCAATGGGTTGGGATGCTTTTGGACTTCCAGCCGAAGAATATGCTATAAAAAATCATGTTCATCCAAGTATTGCTGTTAAAGAAAATATCAAGACTTTTAAAGGACAACTTGAAAGTTTAGGATTATCTTTTGATTGGTCAAGAGAGTTTGCAACAACTGATCCTAAATATTATAAATGGACACAATGGCAATTTTTAAAATTCTATGAAGCCGGTCTTGCTTATAAAGACAAGAAAACAATTAATTGGTGTCCTAATTGTAAAATAGGTCTTGCTAATGAAGAAGTTGAAGGTGGTTGTTGTGAAAGATGTGGAGGTCCTATTGTTCATAAAGAAAAAGAACAATGGATGCTTGGCATGAAACAATATGCTGAAAGACTTTTAGATGGTTTAGATGAGACGGAATTTCAAGAAAAAACAAAATTAGCCCAGATAAATTGGATTGGTAAATCAACTGGTGCTGAGATTGATTTCTTAATTGATGATACTGATGAAAAATTAAAAGTTTATACAACGCGTCCTGATACTATCTTTGGAGTAACTTTTATGGTTATTGCTCCTGAACATCCTATTTTAAAGAATTTAGAAGCCAGAATTTTAAATATGGATGAAATTAAAGCCTATCAAGAATTTGCTAGTCATAAAAGCGAAATGGAAAGAACGCAATTAAATAAAGAAAAAACAGGGGTAAAAATTTTAGGTTTTTATGCTATGATGAATTATGGAACAGGTGCTATTATGGCTGTTCCTGCTCATGATGATAGAGATTATGAATTTGCCAAGAAATTTGGTATTGATATTATTGAAGTTATTAAAGGTGGAAATATAAGTGAAGCAGCCTATATCGGTGATGGCGAGATGATTAATTCTAGTTTCTTAAATGGTATCGATAATAAGCAAGAAGCAATTGCGAAAATGATTAACTATTTGGAAAATGAAGGTATTGGTCATGCATCTGTTAAATATCGTCTTCAAGATTGGGTATTTTCAAGACAAAGATTTTGGGGTGAACCAATTCCAATGATTAAGTGTCCTGACTGTGGTTGGGTTCCGGTTCCTTATGAAGACTTGCCAGTTAAACTTCCAAATGTTGCTTCTTATGAGCCAACTGATGACGGGGAAAGTCCACTTGCAGCAATTCCCGAATTTGTTAATACAAAATGTCCTAAATGTGGAAATCCTGATGCGAAACGGGAAACTGATACAATGCCTAACTGGGCTGGCTCTTCTTGGTATTGGCTTCGGTATATGGACCCTCATAATGATAAAGAATTTGTATCACAAGATGCTTTAAAATATTTTGGTAAAGTTGATTGGTATAATGGTGGTATGGAACATGCAACAAGACATTTACTTTATGCAAGATTTTGGAATAATTTCTTATATGACCAAGGTTTAGTACCAAATAAAGAACCATTTAAAATTCGTACTAGTCATGGCATGATATTAGGTGCTAATGGTGAAAAGATGAGTAAATCGAAAGGTAATGTTATTAATCCTAATGATTGTATAGAAGAATATGGTGCCGACGCCTTAAGAGTTTATGAAATGTTTATAGGTGATTATGAAAAAGAAGTTAGTTGGAATACTAATAGTTTAAATGGTTGTCGTAAATTCTTAGATAGAGTTGAACGAATTGCAGAAAGATTAAATAGTAAAACTACTTACTCCCCTACCCTTGAAGTTTTGATAAATAAAACGATTAAGAAAGTAGGAGAAGATTTAGATAGTTTAAAATTTAATACGGCTATTTCTAGTTTAATGATTTTATTAAATGAAATGGAAAAATTAGAAACGATTACGAAAAAAGATTAT
>CANRGW010000009.1 GCA_947630205.1 uncultured Bacilli bacterium | reverse complement strand
GCTTGGAGGAAAATAATGAGTTTAACAAAATTCACAGAAAATGTAAATAATGTTTCAAGTTTGCCAGACAAGCCTAATATACAATCTGACGAACTAAAAAGAGTATTTGATCAAGCAGGAAATAGTATAAAGGAATATTTAAATAATATGAAAGCAATTTCTGTAAGAGATAAAGCAACCTATGATATAGTAAAAAAAATTACTAATAGAAAAATAGATGTTGTATGTGATCCAACTTTCTTGTTAACTAAAGAAGATTATAAAAAAGAAATAGGTAATAAATTAAATGATAATTATATCTTTGTATATTTATTTTCAAATTTAAATAGTTCTTTAGTACAGAAAATAAAAGATTTTGCTAAGAGTCGGAATTTAAAAATTATAAGTGGTACTAATAACTATAATTGGTGTGATGATTGTGTAATAAATAATCCTATTAATTTTATGAATAGTATTTATTATGCTGATTATGTTATAACAGATACTTTTCATGGTACTATTTTTTCAATAAATTTTGAAAAGCAATTTATAGTACTTAATAAGAAGAAAAATAAAGTTAATGAATTATTAAAAAACTTTAATTTTGAAGATAGATTGTTTGAAGAAAATTCTAATATAGAAATATTAGATGAAAAAATAGATTATAAACTAAGAAATAAACCATTAAAAGAACATAGAGAAGCATCTTTTAATTATTTAAATGAGGTGATAAAAAAATGAGTCTTAAAACTTATGGTTTGGTTATTCGTAATCAACTAAAAATGGAAAAAAGATTAAAATCTCAAAATTCAGAATTAAATACTATTGCCGCTAATTTAATAAAAAATATTCATTCAATAGAAAAAGGTTTATGTATTGAAAATCCTCGATTAGGGTTTGGACATAGTAAACAAAAATTGATGCTTGAGAGAATTAAAAAATTAGAAAATGTTGACTCTAATTATTATAAAGAAATTATTGAAATGGCTATATCTTCTTTAAATAATTATATTGATTATATGGACAAACATTCTTATACAGATGATTTCATTGAAGAAATGAAAAAAGAATTAGAAAAATATCCTAATTATAAAAAAGAAACAGGTGGAGTTCAATTAATTAAAAAAGCCGATTTAAAATTTAATGAAAAAGATATAGAATATTTTATAAAATCAAGACACAGTATTAGAGATTTTGCTGATACTGAAATAGATAATGAAAAATTAAAAAAGGCTTTAACTCTTGCTCAGTATGCTCCTTCCGCTTGTAATAGGCAAGCCTATAGAGTTTATGTTTTAAATCAAGAACAACAAAAAGTTTTTTCTAAATGGCTTGAGGGAGTTGGAGGATTTGCTAATAAAATAAAAAAATTAGTTTTAATAACTGGAAAAATTAGTTCATACAATAGTGAAAGTGAATTAAATCAATATATTGTTTCACCTAGTATTTATGTTGGATATCTATCATTAACTTTACATTTATACGGTTTTGGTGCTTGTATTATTCAAAGACCAGTAACTTATAGTAATAAATGGGAACAATATCGCCAAATGTTTAACATACCAGAAGATGAATTATTAATTTGTGCTGTTGCCGTTGGAAATTTAAAAGATAATTTTTATGTTCCAATTTCTCATAGATTTTCAGAAGAAGATATTATTAAGTTTTTATAGGATGTGATATTAATGCGAAGTAAAAAGACAATTTTAGATGTTTCTATGAGTTTATTACTCCAATTGGTTACAGTTATTTGTGGATTTATTTTACCAAAATTAATATTACAAAGATTTGGATCTCAATATAATGGATTAACAACGTCTATATCTCAATTTTTAGCATGTGCAGTTTTATTACGTTCTGGTATAGGTGGAGTAACGCGTGCTGCTTTATATAAGCCACTTGCCAAAAAAGATAATGATGAAATAAGTGGAATAATGAATGCTACAAATATTTTCATGCGAAAAATAGCATTTATTTTGGTAATATTGATTATAATTTTTTCAATTATTTACCCATTTTTTGTAATTGATGAATTTAGTTGGATATTTTCTTTTTCTTTATTTTTAATTATAGGAATTGGAACGGTTGCTGAGTCACTTTTAGGAATAACTTATTTAATATTATTACAAGCAGACCAAAAATTATGGGTTGCCTCTTTATTTAGAATTGTTTCCATAGTTTTAAATGTTGTTTTAGCATCACTTTTAATATTGAATGGTTTTTCTATTCATATTGTAAAACTAGGTAGTTCTTTAGCCTTTTGTTTATATCCTCTTTTATTAAATATATATGTTAAGAGAAAATATAAATTAAATAAAAATATTGCACCTAATAATAAAGCAATTGGCCAAAGATGGGATGCTTTTTGGCATCAAGTTGCTATATTTGTAACTAATAATACAGATGTTGTTGTTTTAACAATGTTTACTAATATGTTAGAAGTATCTGTATATAGTGTTTATAATATGGTAATAAGTGCTTTGAAAAATTTAGTATTTTCATTTTCTAGTGGTTTAGAAGCCGCCTTTGGAAATATGATAGCCAAAAATCAATCAGATTTATTAAAAAGAAATTTATCGTTAGTCGAATATGTAGTCTTTAGTATTGCTACTTTAGTATATACTTGTTCAATAATTTTAATTGTTTCTTTTGTAAGAATATATACTAAAGGTATTACCGATATTAATTATTTAAGGCCAACTTTTGCTTGTATTTTATTAATTGCTCATTTCTTTTATTGTATTAGAATACCTTATCAAATGGTAATAGAAGCAGCCGGACATTATAAACAAACAAGAAATGGTGCTATAATTGAGGCTTTCTTAAATATCTTTATATCCGTTGCTTTAGTAATAAAATATGGTTTAGTTGGCGTTGCAATAGGAACTTTTATATCAATGGCTTTTAGAACAATTCAATTAGCATTATATACATCTAATAAGATAATTGATAGAAATATAAATGTTGTTATAAAGAATTTATTTATTTCTGTTGTGGAGGCTATTTTAATAATTTTAATTACGAATACTCTTAATTTAAATATACCAAATACCTATTTTGAATGGATTATAAATGGTGTAATTGTTTCAATGATAGCAATTTTTATAATTGGAATTGTAACTATCATCTTTTATAGAGATGAATTTAAATATTTAATTGAAAAAATTAAAAGTGTATTAAAAAGAAAAAATAAAAAAGATTATGTTATGGAAAATAATATATAATAGAAAAGGAGAAAAAATGGAAGTATTACATAACGTTGAATTAAATAAAAAGACCACTTTTCGAGTAGGTGGTATTGCTAAAAACTTTTATATACAGAAAAATGAAAATGAATTAGTTGAGTTATTGAAAACTAAATTAAATGATATATATATATATATATATATATATATTGTCTGGGGGTTCTAATCTATTAATAAATGATCAAAAAGAATTTGAAAATGTTATCTACATGAAAGATGTTGATAGGAACTTAAAACAAATTAAAGATGATTTATTTTATGTAGGATGCTCACTTAAAATTCAAGAAGTAATTAATGGTATAAATGAATTGAATTATGGTGGAATTGAGGAATTATATTCTTTGCCCGCTTTATTCGGTGGAATAATTTATATGAATGCTGGAATAGGTGGTAAAACCACTTCTAGTTTTACAATTTCAGATTTTATAGTTAGAGTTAAGGTTCTTAATAAAGAAACTAAAAAAATAGAGTGGATAAAAAAAGAAGATTGTCAATTCTCTCATCGCAAATCTATGTTTCATAATGATAAATATATAATACTTGGAGCGGAATGTAAATTTAAAAAACAAGATATTAAAAAATCAAAAGAAATTATTCAAGAAAGATTAAAATTTTGTAAAGAGAAACAGGAAATTGGACATGGGGCCTTTGGTACTTGTTTTTCAACAGCCGATAGTAGACTTTTAAAAATTGTTTCAAAACTGAAACATAAAAAAGGAAATATTCGCTTTTCATCGAAAAATAATAATTGGTTTGTAAATGATGGGAATGGCACTTTTAAAGACACTATGTTTTTAATAAATAAATGTATAAAATTGCATAAACTATTCAGAAAAAAAATTGAATGTGAGGTAAAAATCTGGGATTAAAAATAGTATTGCAATATTCAAAAAGTTATGTTATAATATGGACGTTTGGAAAGGGAAGAGTAGTATGAAAATAGCTGTTGCAGGGACAGGATATGTAGGTTTATCAATGGCAACTTTATTAAGTCAAAATAATGAAGTTGTTGCCTTAGATATAATACCTGAAAAGGTTGAAATGATTAATAATCGCATTTCACCAATTAAAGATGAATATATTGAGAGATTTTTTAAAGAAAAAGAATTAAATTTAAGAGCAACTTTAGATTATAAAGATGCTTTTAAAGATGCAGAATTTATTATTATAAGCACACCAACTAATTATGATGATGAAAAGAACTTCTTTGATACATCAAGTGTTGAAGATATCATAAAGAAAGTAATTGATATGAAACTTGATACAACTATGGTTGTAAAATCAACTATACCAGTTGGTTTTATTGAAGATGTAAAGAAAAAATATAATATTGATAATATTATGTTTTCACCAGAGTTTTTAAGAGAAGGACATGCTTTATATGATAATCTATATCCATCAAGAATAGTAGTAGGAGAAAAAAGTAAAAGGGCTGAAATTTTTGCTGATTTATTAAAAGAGAGTGCTATTAAAAAAGATATTGAAGTAAGATATATGCATTCAACAGAAGCAGAGGCTGTTAAACTTTTTGCTAATACTTATTTAGCATTACGTGTATCTTATTTTAATGAATTAGATACTTATGCTGAATTAAAAGGTTTAAATACCAAAGATATTATTGAGGGTGTTTGCTTAGATCCAAGAATTGGAGATCATTATAATAATCCATCATTTGGATATGGTGGTTATTGTTTACCAAAAGATACTAAACAACTTTTAGCAAATTATGAACATGTTCCTCAAAATTTAATTTGGGCAATTGTTGAGTCAAATAATACTAGAAAAAGTCATATTGCTAAAATGATTATGGAGAGAAATCCTAAAGTTGTTGGAATATATAGACTTACTATGAAAACTAATTCTGATAATTTTAGAGCAAGTGCTATTCAAGGTATAATTGAAAGATTGAAAAAACAAAATGTAGAAATTATTATATATGAACCTACTTTAGATTGTGATGAATTTAATGGATGTCATGTACTTGGTGATTTAGAAGAATTTAAAACTAAGGCTGATGTTATTGTTGCTAATCGTCTTGATGATACTTTAATTTCTGTAAGAGAAAAAGTTTATACAAGAGATTTATATACAAGAGATTAAATTTATTAAAAAGTTTAATTAGATATTAACTTAAATAATTAGATTATATATAATTAGAAAAATGAAAAAGGATAGTTTTACAAAAATTGAAATTTTGTAGAACTATTTTTTTAGTAAAATAATTAAAAAGGTGAAAAAGTTTCACCTTAAGACATTTGCAAATACTTATATAGTAAGGAGTTTAAAAAAACATTTTAAAACTAAAAAGCATTTTGAAACCGGTTATATTATTAAAGAGAAGTTTAATTCTCAACTTAACAAGAAAAAGGAGGTGTAAAAAATAAATGTTAAGGCAAAAAATAAAGAAAGGAGAAGAAATGACAAAAAGTATATTAAATGAAAAAAGAAAACTAAATCCTGAAGAAATATTAAAATTATCCTATACTGAAACATTTGAGAGAATGTTTGCAAGTCTAGAAAATATGGAAATAGCAACCTTATTAGTATCAATTATTTTAAATATGAAATATGAATTATTAGAAAATAAAATAAAATTAATTCCAATAGAAGAAATAATTGAGGAGGAAGAAAATGAAACGTTCGTCGAAAGAGTTGAAAATGATGCTCAATATTTAGCCAAAATATTTATAAAAGATTATTGTTATGCTGTTGAAAGCACAGATTTAAATAGGGAACCAACTTATTATATATTAGTAAACTTTGATGATTTTGGTGAAGATGAGGCAATAGAAGAATACTTATATAGGAATAAAGCGTTAGAAGTTTTAACCGATAAAAGAAAAGTTTTAAATGTTAATATTAAAAAATGCTATAATATTTGGTCTAGTGATAATGATATTAAGGGATATAAGGAAAGTAAAAAAGACTTTATAAGAATAGGGACTTTATTGTGTATAACGAAAAAGGAAGAATTTAAAAAATGTATAAGGGAATTGAATACTAGTAAAAAGATAAAAACGTTAATGGAAAATGTTGTAGAAAGTATGTCTAAAGATGAAGAATTATTAGAGAAATATTTCAATAAAGAAAAGGATATTGAAGAAAGTTATTAATAAAAATATATAACGCAATATTAAAAAAATATTGCGTTTTTAAATAAAAAAAGAAAATACTATAAGCATAATATTTTCATCTTTTTTATAAAATTTATTTTTTATCTATTTTTTCTTTTTAAAACTTAAATGTTTTTCGGTTATTATATCAGTTTTATTAATAAACCAGAAGACTAAACAAAGTAGAACTAGATAAATACCTACACGAATATAAACAGATACTTGTTCTCCTAAGGTGTAGAAAATTGAAGCAATTGCAAATAGAATATTTATACCATAGATAATTAAAACAGTATCACGATGTGAGAATTTCATTCCTAATAATTGATGATGAAGATGAAGTTTATCAGCATCGGATATCTTTTTATGATGTGAAACTCTTCTTAAAATTGCAAATAAAGTATCAAGAATAGGAACAGCTAGAATTGATAAAGGAACAAATACTGAAGTTAAAACAGTTCCTTTAAATCCTAATAAGGAAATAATAGAAATAATAAATCCTAAAAACATTGCTCCTGAGTCTCCAGCAAAAATTTTAGCAGGATGGAAATTGTGAATTAAAAATCCTAATGTACTACCAAGCATAATTAAAGCAAGTGTAAATTCTAAACCAGAAGTTCGATCTTGAAAGAAACAAATTATGATAATAGTTAAAAAGAAAATAGAAGCAATTCCTCCGGCTAATCCATCTAGTCCGTCTATTAAATTAATAATATTAATACAAGCAACTATAAAAATAATCGTTATAGGATAGGCTAAATAACCAAAATTAATTGTTAAGCCAAATGCTGTTAATTGATTTAATAAAATATTACCATAAAAAGTTATTACTAAGGCTGATAATATTTGTCCAATTAGTTTGTCTTTTGCATTTAAAGGGTTAATATCATCAATTATACCTGTAAGCAAAATAATAAAACTACCTATTAATATAGAGTTCATAGCAACAGTCATTTGCCCAAATAACATATAACCAATCAAGAAAGCAAAATAAATGCCCAAACCTCCAAGTCTTGGCATAGGTTTTTCATGAACCTTTCTTTCATTTGGTATATCTAGTGCGTTTACATGTATAGCGATTTTTTTAACAAAAATAATTGCTAATGCAGAGATTATTAATGTAACTATAACCACTTCAAGTGAATATAAAATATTACTACTTATCATTAAAAAATCCTCCCAGAGAAATTATAACACTTCTAATGAAAAAAAACTAGTCAAAATAAGAAAAAGTACGTGATATTAAAGAATTTTGAATTATCAAAATAAAAGAAATATGGTATGATAAATAAGAAAGGAGTGATATCATGGCAAAAGTTAACTCTAAGTCAACTCGGGGGGGGGTTATAGTACTTAATTTTTTCTTCATAAGTAAATTACTAGAATAACACTTAAAAGGTGGTAAAAGACTACCATGTTTTTAAGTGTTTTTATATGTAATTTTATTTTATTACATAATTTAAACACTTTTAATAAAAAAATATCTAGATGTAAGGAGAATTATATAGTGAAATTTATAGATAGTAAAGAAAAATTAAAAGAGTTTTTAAATTATGAAGCAAATAAATACGGATTAAAAAAATGTAAGTATCCTTTTTTTAGTATTAAAGAAAAAGAAGTTTTATTTAAATGTAATTATTTGTTAAGAAAAACGGAATATTATACTAATAAAAATAGCATATGGAAATATTTGTATAAATATGCTTTAAATAAATATAAGTGTAAATATGCTATGTCTATACCATTAAATGTTTTTGATAAGGGACTATATTTTGTGCATATTGGTCCTAGATTAGTTAACGGGAATTCTAAAATAGGAAAGGATTGTGTTATGCACATTAATACTTGTATTGTTGCTGGTGGTAGTAATGACTATGCTCCTCAAATTGGTAATAATGTAGTTTTAGGAGTAGGCTCAGTTATATCTGGTATGGCGATTATTGGAGATAACGTAGCAGTAGGTGCTAATTCTTTTGTAAATAAAGATTTTTCCGATGGTAATATGACAATTGCTGGAGTTCCGGCTAAAAAAATTAGTTCCAATACACCAAATGATTGGAATAAAAAAGATAAAAAATAAAAAGTACTTCCTTTTTTACGAAGTACTTTCTTTTGGCTCAGTTTTTTCATTTTTCATATTTTTTGAAATAATTATATAAACAACTAAAACAATAATCATTGTAATAAGTGAACTTCCTGATAAGATTAAAATATTTTTAATAGGTTTATGAATAAAATCTAAAATATAACTATAATCAGCAAGAAGGGCATTAATTCCAAACATCATAATCATACCCGTTACAAAAGCGATGCTGCTAGCAACAAGAATTGTAATACTAACATTTTTAACCCATTTTGCTTTTTTCCAATTAACAGCAACAATTCCTAAGATAGAAATTACCATAGTTATAATTAAATAAGTTAATAGTTTATTTCCTAAAACAAATCTAATAAATTCTAAACTGTTTTGTTCTTCTTCATTTAGATTATCACCAATTATATTAGTATCAGGAAGAAAATCTTGATATTTGTTAACTTCATCAGTTACAGTTTTTAAGATTTTTTCTTTTTGTTCAGGTTTAAATTCATAATAGCCACTTTTATTTATATCATCAATAGCAGTACTAATTAAGTTTTCCACATTTTCGGTGGAAATAATTTTTTGATTTTTACCAGTTATTGCATAATCAACTATATTTCCTGCAACATCACCAACTAAATTTTTAACTTCTTTTGAGTCAATTATTTTTACAATAATATCATCATCAATACCAAACTTTCTAGTTTCTTCATAAATTGGCTCAAAAGCATCATCTATGGCTTCTTGAAATTTTGGATTTTCTTCTAAGATTTTTTCAACTTCAATATTAGAAATCATATCCTGAATTGTATTTTTCTTTAAAGTATTTTTAATAGGAACTAAAAACAATAAACTTGCAGTTGTTAAATACAAAATACCTATTAAAATAAATAGGGCTAAGCCTTTAAAAAACTTTTTCATTTCTCACTCCTTTTTTATAGTATATCAAGTTCTTTTTATTTAGACAAGTTATTCCTTTTGTTAACCTTTAATATCTTTTAATATTTTCATAACTTCGTTGTATACTTCTGTACCATTTTCACTGGTTCCACTACTTGTATGAGGAGATACAAAATCGTTTATCTCATTTAAAACTAAATCAATATTATTTTTGTTAACTTTATCTTTAATAATTTCTAAACAAGTTTTTTTATAGCCACGAATAGCACATCCGGCTAAAGCCTTATAATAGGATAGTTCTGGTAATGTTGATTTTTTATATAATTCTAATGCCATTTCATCAGTTACAATTCTTGGATTATGAAGAATAATTTTATTACTTCTAAATACTCCATGAGGTGTAGATTTATTAGGACAATCTATTACTTCTGCATCGTTTGGAATTTCAACATCATAAATGGTGTCGCCTCTTATTAACCATCTTAATATTTTATCTTCTGTACTAAAATTAAATCCTCCCATTTCTTTTCCATCTTCTGCTCTAGGGTTCCAATTATTAGCAATATTTATTGCATCAATTTTATATTCAAGATTACTATTTGCACTAGATGATGTTCCAAACATAACTTTTAAATATTTATTCATATAAAGTTCTCCTCAAATCTAATTAAATATTTTATTTATAGATATAATCATTAAAATATATAAAAACTCAAACTAATTAAAAAGTCCGAGTTTATTATCAATATGGTGCCGAAAGACAGAATTGAACTGTCCGCTGATCCTTACCAAGGACCTGTTTTACCACTAAACTATATCGGCAGAAAAATTAATTATGGCTTTTGGCTTTAAAATAGGCTTCATCATCATTAATCTTTTGATAAAGTTCAAAGTTGTTGTCATAATAGGCTAAAATTTCTTTTAATCTAATACATGCTATTTTGGTAAGACGAGAATTATTATTATTGACTACTAAACTATATACATCTTCAATTGTTAATTTATCAACAATTCTTCTTAATATTTCTTCGGGAACCATTTCATCATCATCATTCCTTATTAGAAGTGCTTGAATTGCTATCATAGAAATTAATGGATTACTGTCTAAACATTTTTTTACTAAAATAGAATACTTTAATCTTAAACATCTATTTAAATTTACTAAATAAAACTTGTTATTCATTTTCCCCCACCAAATAATATAATAATATTTAAAAAAAATATTGTCAACATTTAACAATACTTTTTAAGCGTTTAATTACTTTTTTTTCAATTCTAGAAATATATGATTGACTTATTCCCAGTATTTCTGCTACTTCTTTTTGCGTTCTTTCTTTTTTGCCATATAACCCATATCGCATAATAATAATTTCCTTATCTCGTTTGGGTAATTTATTGATTTCATCTAACATTAAATTCCTATTTAATTCATCTTCTAAAGGTTTAGTAACAATATTAGGTTCAGTTCCTAAAACATCTTCTAAATGTAATTCATTGCCATCAGCATCAAAACTTAAACTTTCATCAAAACTAATTTCGGTTTTTATTTTTTTATTTTTTCTTAAAAACATAAGAATTTCATTATCAATACACCTAGACGCATAAGTTGCTAATTTAATATTTTTATTGATACTAAAAGTTTTAATACCTTTCATAAGACCAATTGTTCCAATACTTACTAAATCTTCTAAATCAACTCCTGTATTTTCATATTTTTTGGCAAGAAATACAACTAATCTTAAATTATGTTCAATTAATTTATCTCTTGCAAACATATCTCCATCACTTGCCATAACTAAATAATATTCCTCTTCTTCTTTAGAAAGGGGAGGAGGTAATTTATCAGTTGCTCCAACATAAAATAAACTACCTTTTTTTTCTAAAAAATTACTAATTAAACCAACTAAATTAAGTATTCCAATCATTTTAAAACTCCTTTCATCTTATTATGTAAAATACAATTTATTCCATCGATTTGAAATTTATCATCAGAAAGTCCAATTAAATAATTATTAAATTCTTTTTTATCAATAAAAATATTATCAGGTTTTAAACACTTTACTATACCTTGATGATTTAAACTTTCATAAGGAGTATATATAACATTTTCTATATCATAATCAATTTTTAAATTAACTAAAATGATACCTCTTTTTTTATAGGGATCATATAAATTATTACCAGTATCAAGATAACCGTTTAAATGATAAACTTTTTTTTGATAAACAATATCAACTTTATGATAATTAAGAAAATTATCTTTTAAAAGTTTACTTTGTTTTATATAAAAAATAATTATAATAGGACTTAAAATAAATAATACTAAATAATTAAGACTCCCATTATTATAAAGAAACATACCATTACTAGTGTAACTAAATGTATCACTTAAAAGATACATACCACCTCCTAAAATAATACTGCTTAAATAAAAATATCCTAAATTACTTAAAGTATATTTTAAATCACGAAAGGAAAAAGTTGTAATTATCATTAAAACACTAACGATAATTTTGAAAAGAAAAAGTTCAAGATTATTAAGTTTAAAAAAAAGTATAAAAATTGTCATGCCACCTATTAAAGAACCTAAAATTATTCTTTTAAACTTAATATTTCTTTTTAAAAGTATACTAACTGTAAGAAGTAATAAAAAATCAAACCAGATATTAATTAAAAAAATTAAGTCAAGATAAAGTTTCATTTTTTATCACCAAAATAAGTATAGTTTTTTTAAGATGCAAAAATTGTCTAAAAAAGAAAAGAATTAAAATTATTTTTTAACTCTTTGCAAATATTTATTTAATTTAATTTTTTTCTTTTTATTACCATTTTTATAGGTAATATAAAGAGGATTTTTTTTCATATTTTGAAATTCTTCTTTAGTTATTTTTATTTTTATATGAAATTCTTTTATTTCAAATGGTAAGAGATTAACATATTTTAATTTTTCATAAGTTGTTGCACCAGATATGCTTTTCATAGTATCACTTAAATTAAGATAGTTGTTAATAAGTGGTTTTTCCTTGGCTTTAACTTCTAAATCATATAAACTATTATGAGTATTTTTATGATTATAAAGTTGTAAGATAAAATCTAATTCTAAGGCTTTAGTATCAGAATTAGTTTCTAGATTTTCATTGGCCCAGTTATTTTTATTTAAGATATTTAACTTTGTTTTTATTATATTAAAATATAATTTTCCTTGGGATTTAATTTTGTCATAGATAATGATACTAAAAATATTAATGAGAATGATTGATAAAAAAATTTCTAAATCGTTACTGTAAAAATTATAAATATTAAACATAGTCCCCCTCCAAAACTTTTATAATTATATCATAATAGCATAGTTTTTTCAAGAAAAAGGATGAAAAAAAGGTGAAGAAGTTTCACCTTTTAAGCACTAGCATTAATAATAACTTGATAAGTTTTTCCTTGAACAAAAGTATTGCTTCCCACTTTAACTTGACTATTTTCATTTAAATAACCAATACCATTATTAACGGCTTTAAAACTAAAGACGAAAGTAACACCTGGACATTTGGCTTCAAGTAAATTTTTTAAAGTATTTTTCGTTTGTTCAGGATTTCCTTGTGTAAGTAGACTTCCATCAATTATGATATTATCATAAGTTTTAGCAGGTCCTTGACTTAAAGTAATTGTAACAGTATCACCTTTATAAACAGTTCCACTTTTATCTTGTCTTATAGCTGTATCTCTTGCTTCATTAGAAAAATCATTATTATAAATAAAATTACAAACAATACCTATTTCATTACAACTTGAACTAATTTGATTTTTGGTTTTTCCTGTAAAGGATGGAACATTAACTTTTTCATGAATACCACTTGATAGAGTAATTGTTACATTTGTACCTTCAGCAACAACAGTTCCACTTCCTTTTGATTGTCTTAAAGCAATATCTCTTGCTGTTCCGTCAGTATATTCACCATAATTAAAGGAACAAACGATATTTATCGAATTACATCTTGCTTGAATATTACTTTTGGACATACCTATAAAGTTAGGAATAGTGATTTGTTTACCACGAGAAATAGTAATAACAATTGTATCATTTTCAGATAGGGGACTTCCTACTTGTGGTTCAGTTTTTATAATCTCGCCACCTTTTAATTCATTGGAAAATTCATAAACTTCTTGATATTTAACATTGTTTTCATTTGCCCATAATTTAAATTCGGCTAAATTTTCAATTTTTGGCATAGTCATACTACCTTTAGAAATAGTAATGGTTATAACTTCACCTTCATTAACTTTTTCTCCCTCGGCTTTACTAGATGCAATAACTTTACCACTTGCATAATCTTTATTATATTTTTCTTCAAAAGTAATATTAATATTATTTTGCATAGCCCATTTACTTATTTCCGTTGTAGACATTTTTAGAAAATTAGGAATAGTAATTTCTGCACCTTTAGAAACGGTTAAAATTAATTTATCTGTAACAATTGCATCAACAACACTTTGTTTTATAACATAACCTTTTTCAATATTTGCATATTCATAAGTTACTTCATAAGGAATATTATATCTTTTTAAATAAGCAGTTGCTTCAAATTCACTTAAATTTTTTAAATCCTTTACCGGAATTTTTTCAATTTCCTCATTTCCGTAAGAAAACTTAAAAATTATTTTATCATTACGTTTTAAAGTTCCACTTCCAATTTGTTCAATTACAGTATCACGAGGAGCATCTGATACCATAAATTCAATTTCAACATTATTTAAATTATTTTCTTTAATATAAGCCATAACTTCATCAAAAGTAAACCCAGTTAAATTAGAAATAGTTACACTTTTATCATAATTTGGTCCATCAGAAACAGTAACTTTAAATGGGCTTTTAACCTTATTTACTAAAGTAGTAACGTTATATTCTTGCATAATAACATGATTTTTAAGAACAGTATCACTAAATTCATGTAAGATTTCTAATTCTAAATTATTTTTCTTAGCCCAATCCATAACTTCCGTAATATCTTTATTAACAAAATCCAGAACATAATTATTATCATTTAAAGGAAGTGAATAGGAAGTTGTAAATAAAGTATAACCAATTAAGACTAAAGTTAAAAGAAAGACATAAGGAGTAGTTTTTTTGTTATTAACTTTAAAAAGAACCATTATAATTAATAAACTAACTAAAATAAAGGCAAGGGCTTTAACTAACTCAATTAAAACAATATTTGAAAAATCAGTATGTAGATAAACATAAACACCATAATAGATAATTGCAAGTAACGAAAGAATTAAAAGAAAAATAGAAAATTTACTCTTAGGAATTTTAATTTCTTGATTACTTATTTCAAAATTGTTATTTACTTCTTCATCCTTATTAGTATCTTTAATATTATTTTCTATAATATCATTTTTTATTTCAATAGTATCTTCATCTTCTATCATAGAAAAAATATCTAAATCATTTTTATTAACTTCTTTTTCTTCTTTAATTTCTTTTTTTTCTTCTTTAAAAGTATCTATTTCAATATTTCCTTTTTTCTTTTCTTTAATTGCTTTTATTTCTTCATCAATATTCATTTTTTCTCGAATATTTGCTATTTCTAAACTTGGTTCTTGTTGATTATTTTCTTCCTTTTCTTTTATCTTTTCATCTTCTTTAATAGAAATATTTTCTTTCTTTGATGAAGATTTTTTCTTTTTTTTCGTTTTTACAACATCTTTAAAATCATCATCTAATTCTAGTTCTTCCTGATTTTTTGAATTATTTTTTTGTTTTTTCATGTTACCACCTACTATCTATAATATAATTATATAAAAAAAAATCTCTAAGTTAAAGTTTTTTTCATAATAAATTAATGTTCTTTACACTTATTTTGTTAATAAAAAGTTTTAATAATTTTTAAGTAAATATGTTTTTTTTAAAATATTTAGTTTATAATTAAAAGGTAGGGAGTTATTTATGAAAAAAGTTTTAGATGAAAAATGTCCTAATTGTGGAGCTTCACTTAAATTTAATTCCAAAAAAGAGAAATTTTTATGTGATTATTGTCAAGGAGAATTTACTTTAGAAGAAATAAAAGAGAAGAAAAAGGAAACCAGTACTTTAAAATCGGAATTTAATTTAAAAGAAGATTTAAATGGTTATCATTGTGATAACTGTGGAGCTGAGATAATAAGTTTAGATAATATTACTAGTACAACTTGTTTATATTGTAAGAGTACAGCAATTATTAAAAATCGTTTAAGTGGTATTTATAAACCAGATAGTATTATAACTTTTAAGTATGAAAAAGAAGATGCTATTAAGGCTTTTCAAAATCTTTGTAAGGGAAGACTTTTACTTCCTAAAGATTTTAGTAATCTTGATAATATTCAAGAAATGCAAGGTTTGTATGTTCCTTTTTGGTTATATGATATAGATAATGAGGCTTATTTAAAAGCCGATTGTACTAAAGTAACAACCTGGGTTGATAGAAAAAATGTTTATACGAAGACAAGTTTTTATGAAGTTGAACGAGGAGGAGAATTAAGTTTTGAAAGTGTTCCTAATGATGCAGCAATAAGATTTGATGATACAATTATGAATGCTATTGAACCTTTTGATTATAAAGATTTAAAAGATTTTGAAATAGGTTATTTGGCTGGTTTTTTATCAGAAAAATATGATGTTTCAAAAGAAGATGCTTATCAAAATATTGAAAAGAGAATTAATTTAGATAGTAGAAATTATTTAGAAAGCAAAATAAGTAGTTATGAAACTAAAAATATTAAGGAAAATACTAATCAACTTACTGTAAAAAATACAAAATATGTTCTTTTACCAGTTTGGGTTTTAAATTTAAAATATAAAGATAAAATTTATCATTTTGCTATGAATGGTCAAAGTGGTAAATTAGTTGGAGAAATACCTGTTGATATAAAAAAATTACTATTACTTATTTTTAGTACCTTTATAGGTGTAATTGTTTTATTGTTAGGAATATTTCTTTTATTAGGATTTAGGTGGTAATATGAAGAATATAATATATTATTTGGCATTTTTACTTTTGTTATTTATAATTAATATCTTACCAACTTCGGCTTTAGAAATTAATACTTGCAAAAGGAGTATTGATGATTTAAAAGTTAAAGAAGAATTAAAGAATGATAGTAATATAGATGATATTCTTGAAACACCTTGTGTTGATGCAAGTTCTAAAATTTATGATTTTGCCGATTTATTAACAGATACTGCTGAACAAGAACTTTTTAATTCTTTAAAAGATTTTAAAGAAAAAAGTAATTATGATTTAGTTATAGTTACAATTCTTGAAAATATGAAAGAAAATGCTCAAACTTTTGCTGATGATTTTTATGATTATAATGATTTTGGGGAAAATAAAACACGAGATGGTTTGTTAATTTTAATTGATATGGATAATCGAGAAATATATATTGGAACAACTGGTTATGCTATTAAAATGTATGATGATGAGCGTATTACTTCAATTATTGATGCTGGTTATTCTAGTATTCAAAGTGAAAATTATAAAACTTCTTTGGAAGAAATGATCGAAAGTATTAATTATTATTTTTCTAAAGGATTTCCGTCTAGCAATAAAAATTTATTCATAGATGAAGTAGGTAGACCTTATTATATAAGACATATTCCTTATATTTTAATAATTGTAATATCTATTATAGTAACAACCGTTGTTAGTTTAATTTTCTATTTTAAAACGAATTTAAAAATAAAGGTTTTATCTACTGTTAGTTATTTAAAATCGAAACAAATTAATTTAGAGAAAGATCGATTAGTTAATACTGTTATTACTCATGTTCCAAGATATGATGGAATTTCTAGTAATGGAAGTGGAAGTAGTGGAGGTGGATCTACTTTTCACTCTTCTAGTAGTGGTTCTTTTCATGGTGGAGGTGGTAGACATTTCTAAAGATGAAATAAGAAAATTAGTTAAAGAACAAAGATTAAAAGTTAAAAATAAAAAAGAAAAGGAAGCATTGATATTAAAAAATATTCTGGCTAATGAAAAAGTTCAAACATCATCTAATATTTTAGTTTATGTTTCACTAGATTTAGAAGTTGATACTTATAATTTAATTAATAAATTATTAGAATTAGGAAAGAATGTTTATGTTCCTAAAGTTGTTGCACAGGATTTAAAGTTTTATAAAATAAATTCTTTTCAAGAACTTAAAAAAGGAAAATTTAATATATTAGAACCAATTAGTAATACTTTATATGAAAATACAAAATCTAGTTGTATTATTGTTCCGGGACTTTTATTTGATGAAAATAATAATCGTTTAGGTTATGGAGGGGGTTATTATGATAAGTTTTTAAGTCAAGAAGATATTTATAAAATTGGAATTTGTTTTTCTGAATTTAAAGTTTCAAATTTAGAAGTTTTAGAACATGATATAAAAATGGATGAAGTTATAACGGAAAGGAATTTATGGAATTTGAAAGATTAAGAGTTTTAATAGGTGATAAATTAGAAGGAGTTCGTGATTTAACTGTTTTGCTTTTAGGAGTAGGTGGAGTAGGGGGATATGCGGCTGAGGCTTTAGCAAGAAGTGGAATAAATCATCTTATATTAGTTGATTATGATAAAGTTGATATAACGAATATTAATAGACAAATAATTGCTTTACATAGTACGATTGGAAAATTAAAAGTTGAAGTTTTAAAAGAAAGAATTTTAGATATTAATCCTGATTGTCAAGTTGAAACTTTTCCGATTTTTTATGGAGAGGATAATAAAGATTTATGGGATAATTATAAAATAGATTATATTTTAGATTGCTGTGATGCTTTAAAAAGCAAAGAATTAATTATTCGGTTTGCTATCAAGAAGAATATTAAGATAATTTCTAGTATGGGAGCAGGTTAAATTAAAGCCTGAGAAGATTAGTATTACCAAATTAAAAAATACAAGTTATGATAAACTTGCTAAAGTTTTAAGAAATAAATTAAAAGATGATAAAAAATGTTTAGAAATACCCGTTGTTTATTCAAATGAAATATGGGATAATAGAGAAAAAGTAATAGGTTCTAATGCTTTTATTCCAAGTATATTTGGACTTTATATGGCAAGTTTTGTTATTAATGATTATTTAGGAGGAAAAAATGAAAAAAATTAAAGAATTTGGTCCAACTTTTTTATTAGTTTTATTATTAATAGGACTTTTGATTTTTTATTATGTAAAATTTAATTAGTTTTTTTAACACCCTCTAAGTCAAAGTTAGGAATAAAATCTTTACTACTTGTTTTTTCTAATTGACAGTAGGCATTTTTAACCCCAAGATTTAGAGCATATTCAATTACTTCATCATAATCTTTATCTTTTATTTTTTGATTTAATTCTTTATATTTTAAAGGTTTCATGACAGTATATTGGTTCATAATACTTAAATAAATATTATCGTGATAAGTATTATATAAATATTTTATAACTTTTTTACTATCTTCTTTTAAAGTAGGTAACATTAAGTGTCTAACAATGACACCTTTTTTTATATTGCCATTTTTAAAAAATTCTACTTTTCCAACTTGTCTATACATTTCTTCAATAGCAGAGGATGCAACTTGAAAATAATTAGGAACATTTGAGTATTTAAGAGCATAATTAGAATTATAATATTTTAAATCAGGCAAATAAACATCAATTAATCCATCTAATATTTTTAAAGAATTTACATTTTCATAACTAGAAGTATTGTAGACAATTGGGATTTTTAATCCCATCTTCTTGGCCTTTATAAGGCCTTTTT
>CANRGW010000008.1 GCA_947630205.1 uncultured Bacilli bacterium | reverse complement strand
CTTCTAGTTTTATTACTTGGTCATAATATCTTTCCATATTACTGGCCCATTTTTGTAAATCACTTTTATAAACTGTTTCATTAAATACTTTTTCGGTACTTGTTGCATTTGTTATTGGATCTGTTTTTGTTACTATATCATAATAACAGGCTTTTCCTTTATTTGGCTTTTTGGCATTATATGCACTATAATTTTCATTATTTGCTGATAAAGCCCTTAACCAGGCTTGTAATTTTCTATAAACGTCTTCTGAAGACTTAAACGTTTCTGAGATACTATTTACTACTTCTCCTAAACTATCTGTACAAGAAGTTATTACACTTTGATAACTTTCTCCTATTACATCTTGCCAGTAACTTCCTATATTTAAACCACTTACTAAACCTTTTATTGTTAGTACTTCTGCTTTTAATATAGATGAATTATTTGAACCAATCGTACTACAAGCATCATTTATTTTAGGCTCCATTTCCGAACATTCTCCCTCATAATGATTTAAATATTCATGCCACGTAACTCCTTCTTCGGATAATGGTTTTGGACTTTTTACTATACTCATCTTTGCCTCCAATTCTATATCAATTAACTATATAATAATATCTTTTTATTTGCATCTATTACATCTTCTTGCGTAATATAACCTTTGCCTGCAAAAACTTTATATATCTCTTCGGCTGGAAGAGATCTTTTTTCGTACGTTTTTGTATCTCCAGAGATTTCCACTTTTTTATCAAAAAGACGAGCTGTTTCTTTAGGATCATTAGTTGTAAAAAAGCCATTTTGCGTTAAAGTTTTACGATAGCTACTATCATCTTCAAATACTTCTTCCCATAAATATTCAAGTTGGGCCTCTAAATTATCTTCGGTAACGCCTTTTGCTTTAGCAAATTTTTGTAATCCTTCTCGTCTTACATCAAGCCATTGAATAATACCATAAGCACCTATACTGTTCTCATCTTTGCGATTAAAAGAACACTCTCTTTGAATGTTTCCAAGTACACCAGCTGCTTGAACATCGTTTAATCCCTTATATTTTAGGAAATTCCAAATTACAGCAATATCTCCTGATTTTGTTCCATCACTTTTAAATAAATTTTCATATTCAATTGTATCTTTAGAGGTTTCAGGTTTAGCTGTTATATTATTTTCAATATCTAATTGCATTTTATTAAGAGAAACAGTAATAGGTGAAGAACTTGAAGTATCTATTGCAACTGATGAGCCATTATAACTATCTAATTGTGATAAGAAATCTTCTATTTCTCCTTCTAGTTTTATTACTTGGTCATAATATCTTTCCATATTACTGGCCCATTTTTGTAAATCACTTTTATAAACTTTTTCATTAAATACTTTTTCTATACTTGATGTATTTGTTGTTGGATCCATTGTTGTTATTATATCTTTATAACAATCTTTTTCTGGATTTGGTTTTCTGGCATTATATGCACTATAATTTTCATTATTGGCTGATAAAGCCTTTAACCAAGCTTTTAATTTTCTATACACATCTTCTGAAGGCTTAAAAGTTCCAGAGATACTATTTACTACTTCTCCTAAACTATCTGTACAAGAAGTTATTACACTTTGATAACTTTCTCCAATCGCATCTTGCCATGAACTTCCTATTGTTAATCCACTTATTAATCCTTTTATTGTTAATACTTCTGCTTTTAATATAGATGAATTATTTGAACCAATCGTACTACAAGCATCATTTATTTTAGGTGCCATTTCAGAACACTCTCCGTCATAGTGATTTATATATTTATGCCAAGTAGTTCCATAGTCAGATACCGTTTCTGAATTTCTTACTATACTCATCCTTGCCACCACCTTATTTATGTCAAATTATTAAAATAGTTTTGCACTTTTTATATCTTCACCAGTTAAAACATCTTTATTTTTTAATCTTTCATACCAATTTACTGCTGGATTATACCTATGACCAGCTTTATTTTTATCCCCAGAATTTTCTACTATATTTTCAAAAAGTTTAGAAGCATTATAGGCATCACCAGTTGTGAAAAAACCACTATTTTTTAAACTTTTATAATAATTAGTGCCGTTAGGATGATTAAATTTCTGTTTGCTAGGGGAAGTAAAGGCCTCATCCCATAAAAATTCTAATTGAAATTGCATATCATTGACCTTAACGCCTGCCTTTTTAGCAGCATTCTCTAAATCTGTCCTTCGACCATAACTCCATTGAATAATACCATAACCTATACTATTTCCAAATTCTTCTATTCCTGGCGAAAAAGTACTAGCTGACTCAATTTTTATATTACTTAAAACCCCAGCCGCCTGAGCATCATTTAATCCTTTATATTTTAAGAAATTCCAAATTACAGCCGCATTATTATAAGAACTTCCATCCGTTCTAAATAAATCTTCATACTCAATAGTTGCGATTCCAATTTTGGAAGTTATATTATTTTCAATATCTAATTGCATTTTATTGAGAGAAACACTAAAAGAACCTGAGGTATCTATTGAAACGGATGATCCATTATAACTATCTAATTGTGATAAGAAATCTTCTATTTCTTCTTCTAGTTTTATTACTTGGTCATAATATCTTTCCATATTACTGGCCCATTTTTGTAAATCACTTTTATAAACTGTTTCATTAAATACTTTTTCGGTACTTGTTGCATTTGTTATTGGATCTGTTTTTGTTACTATATCATAATAACAGGCTTTTCCTTTATTTGGCTTTTTGGCATTATATGCACTATAATTTTCATTATTTGCTGATAAAGCCCTTAACCAGGCTTGTAATTTTCTATAAACGTCTTCTGAAGACTTAAACGTTTCTGAGATACTATTTACTACTTCTCCTAAACTATTGGCACATGATGATATTACACTTTGATAACTTTCTCCAATTGCATCTTGCCATGAACTTGCTATTGTTAATCCGTTTATTAACCCTTTTATTGTTAATACTTCTGCTTTTAATACAATTGAATTATTGGAAGCAATTGTACTACAAGCATCATTTATTTTAGGTGCCATTTCCGAACATTCTCCCTCATAATGATTTAAATATTCATGCCATGTAATTCCTTCTTCGGATAATGTTCTTGGACTTTTTACTATACTCATCTTTGCCTCACCTCTTTTATGCAAAGCTACCTTCAGAATTTTTATTTTTATTCAATTAATTCATCTGATGCAGCCTGTTTAATTTGCTGATCAGTTGCTTTATATGTATCTCTAGCCTTTTTTAGAAAAGTTGAACGACTTGTTAATAATTCAGGATATTTTACAGATATTTTTTCTAAATATGGAAGGAATTCTTCATCAATTTTCTTTTTTTCTGGACCAACCCATTTATCTTCATCTAATTTTTTATAACCTTCAACTGTTTTTACTAAAATTTCATTTATAACGGAAATATCATTATCAAGAGCCTCAATTGTATTATTTAACCGTGATTCGGAAATATTTAAATCACTATCAGACATTCTCAACACCACCATTCGTATTTAAAACATCAACATTATTTAAAATATCAACATTTATATTAGAAGTATCAAAAGTTGCATCAGTTGTATTATTAACATCTGCAAAAAGTTTAGGATTAAAATCGGCTAATAATTTGTCAAATTGTTTTTTAGCATTATTAAAATTTTCTTCATCATAACTAGCTAATTTCATCATATATTCACCATAATAATTAAAATTATTTTGCATATTTATAATTTTATTAGCAGCTTCCGTATAAACTGATATTTGAACTTCAGCATCAACACCAGTATAACTATTTCTAATACTATTTATATCATTAGTTAATTTAGTATGAGCCATTCCCAATAGTTCGGATTGATTTATTAAATATTGACCATATTTTCCTATTGCGTCTGTATCTCTTATTCTCATTGCCATTTATTATCACCTCTTTTTCTATAATCCTGAATTATCAAAAAAATCCTTAGGCAATTGTACGGAGTCAAAATTTTCAATATAAATTCCCGCATTTTCTACACAACTTTGCCAAAATTCTTCAATTTTAGTAATTGCATTAAATAAATTGGTATGATAACCTGTTGTTTTATATTCTGCACTATAAGTTCCTGCTGTTTCATTAATTTGAAATTTTGGAGCAGCAAGGGCAGCACGTATTGCTGGTCCATCAATTTTTATTACACTCATTTTTTCTTCTCCTTTTCTTTTATTTATAATTCCCTTAAGCAAAAAACTGCATAAACAGGAATATATTTAATATTTTTCTTCTGTTGAAAATTCTCTTCCGTTAAACGAATAGGAATATCAACTTTAAACTTAGACATAAACATTGATAAAGCCTTAGCCTTACTTAAATTTGTATTAACTATTTCAATTGGTATAACTTTTCCTAACCGATTTTGAATTACAAAACTTATTTCAGCCTTTCCTTCAGATTGATAATAATACAAACTATAACCAATATTAGTTAAAGTATTAGCAACATTTGTTTCAATCAATGTCTTTTTTATCTCACTATCAGTCATAAACTTCATTTTATTCATGTGCAACATACTATACAAAAGTCCAACATCGTTAGGATACAACTTAAAACTTTCAATATCTTTATAACTACTCAAAGGACTTTTAACATCATTCAATTTAAAACTTCTATGAATTAAGCCATTTCCATTTAAAAAATTAATACTTGCTTCATAATCTTTACTACGACTTCCTTTTTTTATATTCCCGTATTGAAATTTTTTATTATCCTTAAGTAATTGATAACCTAAACTACTATATACTTCATTACTTCTTTGAATATCAATTAAAGCATGACTATTTAAAGTTTCACATTTAATTACATCAATTATTTTCTGCTTAATTGCATCAATTTCTAAATCAGTTGCTCCATTTAAAAAAGCCTTGACCACCTCAGGATATCCGCCAGTTATTAAATAATCATTATAAAGATCTAACGCAATTTGATGAAAAGGCATAGGCGTATTATTATTATAAGACTCTTTAATAAAAGCTATTAGTTGTTTCTTTTCAGTATTCATCAAAAACTCTTCAAAATCCATTGGATACATTGCTTTAAAATATAACTCTTCACCTTTAAATTTTGCTAAATTCTCTTTTCTTGAAGTAATCATAATAATATGATATTGATTATCAATAGTACCAAATAATTTCATAGCTTTAACAATATTAAAATCGTTTACATTATCAAAAACTATTAAAGTATCTTCCTTTAAAATAGTTTCTCCTTTTGAAACTGATAATTTTAAAACTATCTTTTCCGGACTTTTTTCTCTTTTAAAAATATCCATAAGTGTCTTATTATTTTCAGTATTAAAATAAGCTACATTTTTATAATTATTTTTTGCAAAATTTAAAACTTCATAAGTTTTACCAACTTGCTTAGGCCCATATAATAATAAAGGTTTCGTCGCATCTTTTTTCCATTTAAGTAGTTCGTTCAAAATTTTCCGTTCTATATGTTCCATATATCGCGACCTCCCTACATTTATTATATTTTAAGTATATATTCTTTTTATTTTAAAGTCAACTCTCTTAACACAAATTTTGACTTAATTTATACTAATAATTAAATAAAATATGTAAGGTTGACACAAATTTTAAATTTACTATTTATATTTTTTATGTTAGTATTAAAAATAAGGAAGGTATTTATGAAATATTTAACAATTATTCTAGCAATTTTACCAATTGTTTTAATAGGTATTTTTTACTATAATCGTGATACATTAAAAGAACCAGTTAAATTACTAAGTAATCTATTTATATATGGAATTATCTCGGCTTTAATTGTTGTTATGATCTCTCTTTTATCCTTTAAGATATTTCCTAATTATACTAATATGGAAAATGCTAGTCTTTTAAAAATTTTTCTTTATACTTTTTTCTTTGTTTCTTTAATAGAAGAATTTATCAAATGGTTAATGATTTATAAAATATGTTATAAACATCCGGAATTTGATCAATTATATGATATTATAATTTACTCTGTATATATTGGATTAGGTTTTGCTTTCTTTGAAAATTTAATTTATCTTATCCCAGCAACAAATGGGGTTTTACTAGCCGTCTTTCGAGGAATAACAGCAATTCCTGCTCATACTTGTTTTCAAACTTTCATGGGTTATTATCTTTCTCTTTCTAAAAAAGAAAAGAAGAAAAAATTTATGGCTTTAAGTCTCATAATCCCCATTACTCTTCATGGAATATATGATTTTCTGCTTTATTCTAATAACATAATATTTGCAGCCATTTTCTTAATTTTCCTTGTTACACTTTTTATTATAACCATTCTTAAAGTTAATAAAATTATTAAATTAGATAAAAATGACTTAGAAAAAAAGATAGTGCAAAATTAATTGACTATCTTTTAAAAATCACAATTTCCTGGTGTTCTTGGATAAGGAATAACATCTCTTATATTTTCAACCCCAGTTAGATAAATTAATAATCTTTCAAAGCCCATTCCAAATCCAGAATGATAACATCCTCCAAATTTTCTTAAATTTAAATACCATTCCATTCCTTCTACAGGAACATGTAACTCATTCATTCTTTTAATTAGTTTATCATAATCGGCTTCTCTTTCTGAACCACCTATTAATTCACCGGCACCAGGAACTTCCAAATCAACGGCTGCTACTGTTTCATTATCATCATTCAATTTCATATAAAAAGCCTTAATATCTTTTGGCCAATCAGTTATAAAAACTGGACCATCAAAATATTCTGTTATGTATTTTTCATGCTCTTTAGCAATATCTTCACCATATTTAGGTTCAAATTCCCATTTTACTTTAGCATCTTTTAAAATACTAATAACGTCATGATGCGTAATTCTTGTAAATTTACTATTTAAAAGTTTTTCTAATTTAGCAATTAAACCTTTTTCAACAAACTTATCAAAAAATTCCATTTCATCTTTAGCATTATCTAAAACATATTTAACAATAAATTTTAACATATCTTCTTCAATATCCATAACACCATTTAAATCACAAAAGGCTATTTCTGGTTCAATCATCCAAAATTCGCTGGCATGGGTCTTGGTATTAGAGTTTTCAGCCCTAAATGTTGGTCCAAAAGTATAAACTTTTTTATAAGCCATAGCATAAGTTTCTGCTTCTAATTGCCCTGATACGGTTAAAGCTGCACTTTTACCAAAAAAGTCTTTACTATAATCAACGGTTCCATCTTTAGCAATTCGTTCTAAATCAAGCGTTGTTACTTGAAACATTTGTCCGGCTCCTTCACAATCACTAGCCGTTATCAATGGAGCATGAAAATAAACATAACCATTATTTTGAAAATAAGTATGAATTGCTTGAGCCGCAATACTTCTAACTCGAAAAACAGCATTAAACAAATTAGTTCTTGGTCTTAAATAAGCCTCTTGTCTTAAAAATTCTCTAGTATGTCTTTTAGGTTGAATTGGATACTCATCAGGACAATCACCAATTAAAGTAATATTTAAAACTTTAATTTCAAATTCTTGACCACTTCCTAAAGATTTAATAACTATTCCTGTAACCTTAATACTAGAACCTATCTTTATTTTTTCTATTTCAGAAAAATTAGCAAGTTCATTATCATATACAAGTTGAATATTCTTAAAACAAGTTCCATCAGAAAAATCTATAAAACCAAATTCCTTTTGTTTCCGATGATTACGAACCCATCCTTCAATAGTTACTTCCTTTTCTAAATACTTTTTTACATCTTGATAAATATCTTTTACATCTATTCCCATAATCTCCTCCTATATAATAAAAAGCATTGACGAAAGAGGCAAATCATCACGGTACCACTCTTCTTATCAATGCTTGATATCTCTTTTTGATAACGGTTCTCTAAACCGACATTTCCTACTAATTTCAAAAATATACTCCGTGGTGTTATTCCTATAATATCCTCCTAATTTCCACCACCCATTAGGTCTCTTTAAGTAACTAATTATAGTACTTCTCCACATCAACACTTTAAATATCATAATAATTATATAATTTTTTATTTTTAATTGTCAACCTTTTTAGTAATCAATTTTTGATATACTTTGTAAGGAACTTTAATTGCTGGTCCTATCTCTTCTTCTTGATTAGTATCGATACCAATTAATTCTTTGTATTCTTTATCTAATTCTAAACATTTTTCATTTGTAACAACACCATCTAAAAAAACAAAATAAACTTGTAATAATTGTTCAGCTTCTTGATAATATTTAATTAAACAATTAAGAATTCTTCTTTTTAATAAAAGACTTGTATTATCTCTATCTTGAAAAGTTAAGATAAAAGATGCTAACCCAATTGTTTCAGATATTTCTACAATATCTTTAAATTCTTCATAACTAAGTTCTTCTCTTTTGGCCTGTGATAATTTTAAAATTATATCTCTTAAACTTTTTCTTGAAGTCTGTTTTAAACCATTATGAGCATTTAATAAATGATAAAAAATAACTAAATCCTTAACTCCATTAACTTTACTATTCGTAACATAATAACTTAATAAAGAAGCATCTAATAAACCATCAGCAACTTCTTGATAAGACATTGCATTAATTGCTCGATAAGAAAAATAATAATGATTAAATAAAGGAATAGCATCTGGTCGAACAGCAAATATTTGTTCAAAATCAGAAATAATTAAAGTCTCAGGATAAGAAGATTTTTTTAATAAAACAGCATAACGAACAACTGTTTTAGTATTACCATTTTCAATTATTTCCTCGGCATAATCCCGAATATCAAACTTAGGCCAATTTTCAAATAGTGTTAAAATATAATCTAATCTATCTTTACAATTATCAATATAATTAAAATATCTTTCAGGATATTTATCACCAAAAAATCTAGCACTAAGAGCAATATATTTAATTTCATTAGTTTCAAAAATCGTATTAATTACTTTCATCTCAAAATTAGGATTTTCTAACATGTTTTCTAATAATCCTTCAAGTGCAAGTAAAAAATTTTGATTAGATAATTGTTTTCTTTCTAACATTTCTTTAAAAAGTTTAAATTTTGTTAACATATTTTTCCCCTCAAAAAAGCAAAATTATTCTAGCACCTTTAATAAAAATAGTCAATAAAAATATTACTAAGTTTTAATATTTAACTTTAATTAAATATAAACCCTCAGGATGAGCCGTTCTATAACCAGCATTTCTATTTTTACCTTCTAAAATTTCTTTAAGAGATGATTTATCTTTTTTTCCTAAACCAATTTGAATTAAGAGACCAACCATATTTCTAACTTGATATTTTATAAAACCATTACCACGAAAAGTAAATATTAAAATATCTTTCGATTTACTAATCTTAGCATCATATATTTCTCTTACATAAGAATTTCTTTTATCTTTACTTGGTGTAAAAGCTTTAAAATCATGAACACCAATAAAATACTTTATAGCATCTTGCATTGCTTTTACATCTAAATTTCTATTAAATTGATAAACATAATTACGTTCAAGAGGATTAAATTCCCCCATATTTAATTTATAAATATAAGTTTTTTCTTTAACCATATACCTAGCATGAAAATCATTTTTAACAACTTTTGTACTAATAACATGAATATCATTTGGTAATAAACTATTCATTGCTCTTTTTAATTTATCTTCCGTAATTTCAACATTAATATCAGCATGTGCCGTTTGTAAAAGAGCATGAACACCTTTATCAGTTCTTCCACTACAAACAAGTTTTACATAACAAGAATTATTAATATAAGTTAAAACATTCTCCATTTCTTCTTGAATAGTTCTATAACCTTTTTGCTTTTCTAAACCATGAAATAAAGTACCATCATAAGAAAATCTTATTAAATAACGCATAATTACCTCACTAAAATTGATAATAGTAAGATTATAACATGAATTAAAATAAATACAATATTTAAAGTATCAAAAATATTACTCTTATTATATTTTTTATTTTTATAAAAACGTAAATAATTAAGCCATACATATTCTTCTAAATCTGTTTTTATTTTATCATTAAGATTTTCCTTTATTACTTTATAATAATCACTTGTAATATCAATATTGTGTTCTTTTTGATAATCTGCAATACAATCTAAATTAGCATTTTTAAAACTATTTATTTTCTTAATCCTTAAATCATTAAAAGTTCTTTTTCGATTTCCTCTTTTAATATATTTAAGTTCTTTACTTTTTATTTCTTTAAAAACTATTAAAAAATAATCTAAAAAAATTAAAATATTAATAAAAATCTTAACAACATTTAATATATCAAATTTAAAAAAAGATAAATTAAGATAACGCATTAAAAAACAGGCAAAAATTATAATAGGTAATATACTTGTTAAAAACCTTGTATATTTATTTTTTTCATGATGATAATATATTTCATATATAAAAAGAAAAATTAAAATAATTACATAGATATTTCTTGTACAAAATAAACTTATTCCTAAAGTTATAAGAGAAATAATTAATAAAAGGTTATTTAAATCATTTAAATTTATGGCCTCATGCTTGGTCTTTAGTTTCCAAAACATGGTAATACACCCCCTTAATTAAATCATTAACTTCATTATAATCAGGTAACTTTTGGTCATAAGTTAAAGCTATTTTATTAAATAAAACTAAATCCGGTACATTAATTTTATTTTTTTCTAAAAAAGCCGTATCTTTCAATAAAAAGTTAGTATTACCTGATGCTAAAACTTGATTATCTTTAAACATTATTAATTCCTTAGTCATTTCATAAAGAACATTAACATCTTGACTTAAAATAATAACCATTTTTTCATATTTATTACATAAATCTAAAAGCACTTTCTTAATACTAAAACGATTATCTTTAGTTAAATAAAGAAAAGGTTCGTTAATTAAAATTACTTCTGGATTAATAATTAAACTTAATGCTATTTGAATTAAACGTTTTTCACTACGCGATAATGTTTTTATTTCTCTTTTTAAATAATTTTTATTTAAACCAACCATTTTTAAAGAAGATTTTATTTTTTCTAAGTATTCTTTATCATTTATTTTTAAATATTTACTCATTAAATAAAATTCATCACTTACAGTTCTTGTTAGAAAAGTATCTTTATGAAGTTTTCCTATATAAACGATTAATTTATTACTCTTTAAAAGAGAAGTATCATTTAACTTTATATTGCCAAGATATTCTTTTTTTCTTGTTAATAAAGAAGGTATTCTTTCTAATAAATCACCATAAATACCTGTTATAGAAGTTGATTTTAAACGAATATTTATTCTTTTAGAAGCAAACTTATTATTTTCTTCACCTATAACATTTAAAAACCTTATTTCCATAAAACACCTTCTAATTCTTGTAAATCAAAATATACTTTATCAATTAAATTATAAAACTTTAATTTATTAGATACATCTATAAGAAAAGGTATATTAAAACCTAATTCTTTTAAATAATCATTATCGGAAAATATTTCAATAGGTGTACCATCTTTAATTATTTTAAAATTATTTAAAATTAAAATTCTATTACTTAAATAAGTAGTATCTAGTTTACTAGTTATATTCAAAATAGTTAAATTTTCTTTCGTTAATTCTTTTAATTTTTCTAAAAGAAAACTTTGTTCCTCATTATTTAATTCTAAAAAAGCATCATCTAAAATTAATATTTTTGGTTTATGAATTAAAGATAAAGCAATTAGTAATTTTTGTTTTTCAAAAGTTGTTAATTTTATTATTTGTTTATTTAAAAGATTAGTAAATTCAAAATAATTTGCTATTTCTAAAACTCTTTTATTAATTTTATGTTCAGGATATCCTAGATTAAGTAAAGGGAAGGCTAGTTCATCTTTAACTTTTTTAAAAAGAAATTCTTGATTTAAATCATTAGTTACAATTCCAATTTTGGTTATATAATCTAAAACATTTTTTCTATTTAAAATAATATCATCGACGGTTATATTAGAATTAGTAGGTATTATTCCAGCAATTAATTTAGTTAATAAACTCTTACCACTTCTATTAGGAGCAATAATACTTGTTATACTATTTTCCTCAATTTCTAAATTGAAGTCAGCAAAGAAAACTTTATCATCTAGTTTTAACGTTAAATTCTTAATTGATAATATTGACTTCATAAGTACCACCTAATACAATTATAACGAAAAATAATAAAAAAAAGTAGATAATTGACATTAATCTACATAACTATTTAAGATATTTTTAATTGTTTCATAATCCGTATATGAATTAATTATTTTAGAGTCTTTTATGTGAAGTAGGGTAGGGATAGTTAATTTTAAATCGGCTACATTATCACTAAGATTAAGACTATCTCCCATACATATATTATTACGACTATTAGATAAATCTACTTTATATACAGGTAGTTTATTAGTTGCAGAATTATATCTTTCAAGAACACTTTCATATAAACTAGCATTATCTTCTTTTAATTCATAAGCAAGAACAAAATATTCACTATCACTACGATTTAAAATTGAACCACAAAGAATTTTGGTTGATTGAATTTCAGCACCATATGTAACATTGTTCTTTTTGGTAAATAAATTCCATTCTCCGGTTTTTAGTTTAGTAAAAGTAAACATTAAAAAGACAAAAGCAATAACTGAAACAGAAATTATTATTCCATTACGAATATTTTTGGCTGAGTCACTTAATTCTAAATCTTTTAAACCTTGTTTTTCTTTTTCTAATCTCTTCTTATATTCTTTTTTCTTCATAATTACCTCTCATGTAAATAAATTCACCTTTAATTTTACTCTAAACTATCTTTATTTACAAGTAATTATTGCAAAGTTTTGTAAATTAGAATTCGTTTTTTTTATTATATTTTACTTTTTCTATATAAAATATTATTTATCTATAGAAACTTCATATAAATAAAAGTAAGGTCGTTCATCATTATTATTTTTATCTTTCAATAATTAAAATTAAAAAAAATTAGACTTTACGTCCAATTGTTAAGTAATAAGTTCTTTTTATTTATTTTCATTAATTCATTTTTAGCAAAATTTAAATCTCTAATAATTGTTTTTCTATCTATCTTTAAAAAAAGCGAAATTTCTTTATAAGAACAACCAGAATTACGCATTTCATAAACAATTGCTACTTCAAAAGGTAAAGAATTAAGAAAATTAATATAAGTTATTTCATCTAATTCATGAAATAGAACATCAAGAGGCTCAGGAGATGATTTATCACATAAAAAATTTAAATAAGATATATTTTTTCCTCTTAAAAGTTCATCATAAGAGAATGATTTATTCAAACTAGCTTTTTTATTAGTCATTTGATTTCTTAGTTCATTTCTTAATTTATTTTTAATACAATGAACCATAAAAGTATAAAATAAAACATTTTGACTAGCATCATAATTTTTTATAGCATCAATAAGTCCTATACTAGCAACTTGCATTAAATCTTCTAATTCATAACCTATTTTTTTAGCAATTTCTTGAAAATCTTTACAGATGCTCATAATAATTGGTCGATATTTATTAAAAATAATCTCATAACTATCTTTATTTTCTTTTATCATACCTATTATTCTATTGTCATCAAAGTTTTTATACATATTTCCTACTTTCTAATTAACTCATATATCATAATACCAGCAGCAACACTAGCATTTAAACTATTAATTTTACCATGCATAGGAATTTTAACTACATAATCACAAGCCTCTTTAACAAGTCTTGACATACCAAAACCTTCACTTCCAATAACTAAAACAACCTTTTCAGGATAATCAATACTTTGATAATCAACTCCATCCATATCGGTTCCAATTATCCAAAAACCTAACTGTTTTAATTTATTAATCGTTTGCTTTAAATTAGTAACTTCTGTAATAGGAACATTATATAAAGCACCAACACTTGTTTTCATAACTGTTTCATTAACCGAAACACTTCTATTTCTTGGTAAAATTATCCCATCAATTCCTGATGCTTCAACAGTTCTAATAATAGCACCTAAATTATGAGGATCCTCTAAATGATCAAGGATTATTAATTTATTCGTATCAGACTTTATTAAATCTTCAAAAGATGTATAGTTAAAATCCTTTACTTCTAATATTATACCTTGATGATTATTTTTAGCAAGTTTATCCAATTCTCCTTTTTCCTTATAAATTAAAGGTATTTTGGCTTTTTCTATTAAAGTTAATATATCTAATTCATTAAAATTTTTAGAACAAAAAGCTCTTTTTATTTCTTTTTTCAAAGAAATATTTTTTAAAATTTCTTTAACATTATTCCGACCACTTACTAACATTTTCTTTTTATAGAAGAATTAAATTCATTATTTCTTCTATCCTTTCTGTATCATTTTTTAATTTTAAATATCCAAATAAAGCTTCAAAAGAAGTTGCTTCATGATATGTTATAATATCACAATTTTTAGGATGAGAATTAATTTTAGTATTTCTTGCTCTTTTAATTACCTCTAGTTCTTCCTCTCTAAAAACGTTTTTATTCATTAATTCTTTTAAAATTCTGGCTTGATTTTTAGCACTTACATAATCAATAGAAGCAGTTTGTAAATCTTTAACATGACTTATTCCTTTTTTTATTAAATAAAGGCGAATATAATTTTCATAAACTGTATCACCTAAATAAGCAAGTACTAAACTATTTATTTCTTTTAAATTCATCTGTCGTTCCTATTAGTAGCAATTAATATTAATCTTAAAATTTGGAGTAGGGCAGTTACAACAGAAGCAACATAAGTCATAGCAGCAGCAGTTAACATTTTTTTACTACCATCTTGTTCTTTTTTCTCGATTAATGCTTCTTTCTTTAAAAATTCCTCGGCTCTTTTGGAAGCATTTATTTCAACAGGTAAAGTAACTAATTGAAAAAACAAAATAGCAAGTTCTAGAAAAATACCTATCCATAAAAGATTAACATAACCAAAAATAAGACCTAAAACAATGGAAATATAACCTGCTTTGGTAGAAAAATTAACAAATGGTAAAATAGTTGAACGTAATTTTAAGAAAAAATATCCCTCTTTATCTTGAACAGCATGACCGCATTCATGAGCAGCAACACTTGCTGATGCAATCGTCGCATCATGAAAAACATGACTAGAAAGTCTAACAACTTTTCGAGTTGGATCATAATGGTCTGTTAATTCTCCTTGAATTTCAACAATATCAACATTTTTTAAGCCATTGCTATCTAATATTTTTCTAGCCACTTCAAAACCATCAAGTTGAGATTTAGTTTTAATTTTCTTATATTTACTATAAGAAGTACTAACAAATATTTGAGCCACTATTGTAATTAATAAACCTATTAAAACTAAAAAATACGTAGGGTCATATAAATAATAAATCATCTAATCATCTCCTATATCTTTTCTATTTTTGTACCATCTCTAGTATCTAATATTTTATAACCTAAATTAACTATTTTTTGTCTAATCTCGTCTGCCATTTGATAATTTTTTTCAAGTTTATATTTATTTCTTAATTCAACAAGTTCTAAAACTTCTTTATCTAATTCCATTTCTTTTTCTTCTAATAAATCAAGAGATAAAACTTTATCAAAGTTTTCAATTAATTTTAATTTGGTAAAGTCATTTATATCACTTTTTAAAACATCATATAAAACGGTTAAGGCTAAAGAAGTATTTAAATTATTACTAAGAGCATCTTTAAATTTTTCATCATATTCTTTAAACATATCGAAATCTAAGACATCCTCTTTTTTAGAAAGCGTTGCTATACGATTTTTTAATTTTAAATAAATACTCTCGGCTTGGTCTAATGCTTCAAATGAAAATTCTAAAGGCTTTCCATAATGACTTGCTAATACCATATACCTATAACTTAAAGGATTATAACCATTTTCTTTTAATAAAGATACTGTTAAAAAATCTCCTTTTGATTTACTCATTTTACCATCTTTATCGTTTAAATGTTCAACATGGAACCAATAATTACACCATTTATGACCTAAATAGGCTTCACTTTGAGCAATTTCGTTAGTATGATGCGGAAAAATATTATCAACACCTCCACAATGAATATCTAAATATTCACCTAAATACTTCATAGATATCCCTGAACATTCAATATGCCAACCAGGATATCCCATTCCCCAAGGAGACTCCCACTTTAACTCTTGATCATCAAACTTAGACTTCGTGAACCATAATACAAAATCTGTTTTATTCCTTTTATTCGTATCTTCTGAAACATCATCTCGAACACCAACCATTAAATCTTCTTCTTTATGATTAGTTAAAACATAATAATCTTTTAATTTAGAAGTATCAAAATAAACATTACCACAACTAAAATATGCATAACCTGTATCTATTAATTTAGTAATTATTTTTATATATTCTGAAATAAGAGAAGTAGCATTAACAACTGTATCTGGCTTTTTTATATTTAAATCTTCACAATCTTTAAAAAAAGCCTCTGTATAAAAATTTGCTATATCTAAAACTGATTTATGTTCTCTTTTAGCACCTTTAAGCATTTTATCTTCACCAGTATCAGCATCACTTGTTAAATGTCCAACATCCGTAATATTCATAACTCTTTCTACTTGATAACCTAAATAATTTAAACTTTTTTCAAGTAAATCTTCTTCAATATAACTTCTTAAATTACCAATATGAGCATAATGATAAACAGTTGGCCCACATGTATACATTTTTACAACTTTACCATTATTAGGTACAAACTCTTCAATTTTTCTCGTCAAGGTATTATAAAATTTCATAATTACCTCCTTCACATTTCTATAGTCATATTATATACTTTTAACAAAAAAAAGACAAGGCATCCCTTATCTTTTCACAAAAAATTCACATTAACTTAAACTTTTGCCATCTAAAGACTCGTTTGGTTCTAAAACACTTTCTAAATCTGGTATTTCAATATATTGAACTCCCTTAATAGGAATATTACCTCTACTTTGATAGGCCATATCATCTTGATATACTTTTAATCGTTTACTACCAAAAAATCCTTTAAAAAGACTAGTATAATTTTCTACTTCATCTAATGATGCTAAAGTAGGAGATGAAATAATCGTGGAAAAGTTTTCCATCATTGTAACTAAAACTTGATAATTAGCAACAATCTCATATCTTTCTTCATTATCATCTTCCGAATAACTCGTGATAATTCGATATTCTGTATTAACATTTTTAGGTGTTATAATAGGAAAATAAAAATTAGAATGAATTTCTCTTCCATAAAGATTGCCATCATTATCCATATATGCTGTAAAAATAATTTCTTTATCTAAATCCGTTGTTGCTTGTTCCCATTTTTGAAAGGCTTCTTCAAAAGAAAATAATCTATTAAAAATTTCTACTATATCTGACCTTGATACTCCGCAATCTTCTCTAGTAATTGACCTTAAATAAACAAGTAAATTATATTGTTCTTCTTTTGTAAACAATTCTGGATTTAAAAAAGTCATTTTTTTAGCCTTATTATCATAGAAAGCAAGTTCTCTTCTTTCCGTAATTACTTTTGGAAGAGAAGATATACCTTTAGATGCTGAAAATAATTGACCTTTATAATAATTTTTCGTATTATTTATTGATCCTCTCATATTATACCTCTTATTGAAAGTATACCATATTAACAAGTAAATGTAAATTATAACTAGTTTTATTAACTTTTTAGTAAAGATATAAAAAAGTGTGAATTTTACTTCATCACAGATTAATGTTTACGAACCATTTTAATAAAATTAAAAAGATACCTTTAAATACCTTTACAGATTTAATTTATTATATCTTTATTCTAACATGATTGACTTGCATAAACTATCTATAAATAATTTGAAATTATCTTTTTTAATTCATCAGAACAATAAATATTTATATATTTTTGCCTTTCATCTTCACTTATAACATGACTATTGTTTTTAAACATTTCTTTTAATTTTTTATAATCTCCATTAATACTATCATGACTAGCAACTATCATATCCATTTTAGATACATTAGTAAGATCTAAATATATACCATTTATTTTGGTAAGTGATTCTACAAATATTCTTTATTACCTTCACGAAAAGGATGTAAAGCTTAATATCAGCAAATAATTCTACTAACTTATCTAATGTTGTTTCCTTATCATAACCTATAAAATATTTTTCTTTTTTTAATTTATTAAATACATCATTACCAAATGACTCTATATGTTCTGTTAAACAAAATAAATCTTGTTTAGCAATATTACAATTTCTTATATTCCCAGCCCATCTATAAACATCTTGAAACAAGTATTTATGAATATCTTTTAAATATTCAAAATTAAAATTGCCTTTTAACGGTTCTTCATTTAATTCATAAATTCTTAAAGATACAAGTTCTCTTTCAGCATTATATAAATCTTCATCATTAGTAATATTTAATTTATTAATTAAAACATCTGTTCCTTTATAGCAATAATCAGCAGTCCTTTCATAAGTATACTTATATTTATTATCCATAAATACCTCTATATTTTTCTATAACTTTTTGACGTTCTTTTTCTGTTGAAGACTTACCAATTATACAGTCATAAATTTTTTGTTTTAATTCTTTAGTTAATGGCATTCCCTCTTGAGCCATAGCACCATTTACTTTTTTTATTTTTTCTTGTATTTCTTTTTCAGTTAACTTTTTATTATCCATTAAAATCACTCACATTCTTAAGTTTATATAATATTATATCATGTATACTTTAAGATGTAAATTAATAAATAAGTTGTTAATTTAAATTTGAAGTGCAATATTTCACAATCGAAAAAGACACATTTATTTTTTATTTACTTTTAGTATTTATTATAGTATTATGATATATAAAATAAATATTTCCTTTATATAAAATAAAAATATAGAAAAAATTAAATTTGCATATGAAATTAATAAATGTACACATTTTTTTTAGTAATCTTAAAAGCTCATAAATCCTTGTAAATAAAGCGATTAAGAGTTTTTTTATTTACAAAAGTAATAAATTTGAGATATAATTATTATAGATTAAAGTAGGTGGTTCAGTTATGAATAAAGTAATATTATTCTCATTATGCATAATCCCTAGTTTAATACTGCTGTGGTATGTGTATATCAAAGATAAAGTAGAAAAAGAGCCCTTTTATTTATTACTTCTATTATTTCTTGGTGGAATAATTGCTTGTATCATTTCTATTCTCTTATCTATTTTATCTAAACAATACATATATTTTCTAAACTCAGATTATACTGATATGAATATATTTCAAATTTTATTCAAAGTATTATTTACAATAGTATTTATAGAAGAAGGATCTAAATGGATAATTAGCTATATAACAATATGGCGAAATAAAAATTTTAAACATATTTACGATCCAATAGTCTATTGTACTTTTGTAGCGATTGGATTTGCAACATTAGAAAATATTATTTATGGCGTCACATTTAGTTCATACGGATTTTTACCTATTATTATGAGAGGCTTCATATCGGTTCCTAGCCACGCAGTATTTGGAATATTTATGGGATATTATTTAGGCATTTCTAAAGATGCTTTAATATATAATAAAACTAAACAATCTAGGAAAAATAAATTATTAAGCATCATTGTTCCAATTTCTTTGCATTTAGTATATGATTTATTTTTAGTAAAGAAAAACTTTATTTTATGTTCAATATTTATTATTTACATTATAATTATTTATATAATGGCATATCAAAGAATAAAAAGCCTTTCTTCAATACATAAAAATTTATCACAAAAAGAAAAAGATATATCTTAATTTTTTGGTATATCTTTATTTTTTTGTTCTTTTCTATGCATATCAATTTTTGACTCTAATTTATCTAACTATTTAATTTTTAAACAATTCATATTCAAAAACATCTAAAGCGTTAGCTATTTTTTTCTAAATAGTCATTAATTAATTTTTCAATTCCTTTAACAGTTCTTAATTGTGATCTATCAATTCTAGTTGGTTGAATATTTATACCGTAATCTTCTAATCTTGAGAATAACTCTATAAAGGCGTAAGAATCTAGTAATCCACTCTCGATTAAGTCAATGTCTTTTTCATAAACTCCTTCATCTTCACATATTTCATATAATAGTTTTGGTATATCAATTTTAGTATTTGTCATAATTCACTTAAC
>CANRGW010000007.1 GCA_947630205.1 uncultured Bacilli bacterium | reverse complement strand
TTTAAGATAATTGCTCAAGATATTGAAAAAGCTAATATGTTTATTAATAATCAAGTTGTTGATACCGAATACTATATTTTATTTAAAGAAAAAAATCCTGATGAAATAGGAAAACGTATTCGTTTGTTAATTAATGGATTAGCAAATTGTGGCCTTAATGCTAGTCAAACTTCTAATGATGATTTGAGAACAATTTTAGATAACTTCTTAAATGGTGGAGTTAAAACAGAATTTGGAACGGTGGTGGTAGAATGAGTATATTTAAAAGTGAAATTGCTCCTAAAGGTCTCCAATTTAATCCGAGTGATTTTGTTGTAAGTGATAAATATGCAACAATTTTAACCGTTGTATCATATCCTAAATTTATAACGCCAGGATATCTTGCTGATTTAACTAATATTGCAGGTATTAAGGTTGTTATCAAACATATACCAGTTCCATTTTCTTTACTTCAAAAAATGATTAATAAGCAAATTGCTGATTATAAACAACGTTATCAAGAAGAAAAAGATAGAACTATGCAAGAAAGAATAAGACAAGATTTTGAATCGTTAGAATATTTTGTTTCGATGTTAGCAGCTAATCAATCAACTATCTTTGATTTTCAAATGCACATCATGATAACAGCTGATACAAGAGAAGACTTAGAATTAAAGAAAGCTAATGTTAAAAATTATTTAGACTCAATGGAACTTCGAGCAGTTACTTTAAGATTTGAACAAGAAACTTTACTTAAATCAATTTTACCAATTTTTCCTAAACAAAAAATTGAAGAAAGAATAGGAACTCCAATTCCTTCTGATACTATTGCTGGTATGTATCCTTATGTTTTTGACTCTATCAAAGACCCAGGGTTATCTAATTTAATTGGTATTGATTTTTCAGGTGGAATTATTTTATTTAATCAGTTTTTATATAAAATGCGTAAAGAGTCTAATCGAAATAATGCTAATATGATTATTTTAGGTGGTTCTGGTTCCGGTAAATCGACGGCTGCTAAATTGCTACTTCGTGGTCATATCAGAAATGGTTGTCAAATTGTTGCAATCGACCCTGAAAACGAACTTGAAGAAATGACAAGATTATATGGTGGAGATATTGTTGACCTTGGAAAAGGTGGAACTTTTGGAATGATTAATCCCTTAGAAGTAATATTAGATGTTGATGAAGAAGAGATTAGTCAAGGTTTAGGACATACTGTATTAACGAGAACTTTACAATTTTTAAAAGCATTTATGCGTTATTATTATCCTGATATTGAAGAAGATGTTCAAACTTTATTTAGTGAAATAGTTCAAGATACTTATGAAAGATTTGAAATTAATTTTCAAACTAATTTTGCTAGTAAGAGAAGTCAAGATTTTCCAACCTTTAGTGATGTCTATGCAACAATTCAAGGAAGATTACTAGCACTTACTGAAAAAACTCATGAACGAGATGTTATGGAACGATTAGAACTTAAAGTTCGACCATTCGTTAGAGAACTTAGTTATTATTTTAATGGTTATACAACTATTAAGAAAAATAGTAATTATATTGTTTTCAACATTAAAGAGGTTATGAACCAGGATACTAATATTAAAAATGCTTTATTCTTTAATATTTTGAAGTTTGCTTGGGGTTTATGCCTTGATAAAAATCGAGATACTATTTTAATGGTAGATGAAGCCCATGTTTTACTTGGTGGAAAGAATATTTTAGGTGCTGATTTCTTAGCTCAAGTTCAAAGAAGAAGTCGTAAGTATAATACAGGAACTATTATTATAACTCAACAACCTAGTGATTTTTCTGATCCTGATGTTATTGTTCAAGGAAAGGCTATCTTTGATAATGCATCTTATTATATGATAATGCAACTTCGTAAACAAGCGGTTGAAGATTTATCACATTTAGTTGATTTAAATGAAAATGAAATGGAAAATATAAAAAGATATACTCAAGGACAGGCTTTGTTTGTATGTGGTTCTAAACGTATGCAAATTGATGTAGTAGTTACTGCAGATGAATTAGAGTCATTTGGTTCTGGTGGTGGATTATAAAAAAATATAAGTAGTAAAGGTGGTGAGCCGTGTTATGAATAATTCTCAAGATGAAAAAAGAGAACGAGAAGAAGCAGGGGCTAAGACGGCTCATGTTGCTTTAAAAGGTGGTGCAGAAGTTGTTGCACCTGGTATAGGTGGTCGTGTTTATGATACGGCCTCTAAAGTACCTGGTGTTAATAAGATGGTTAAAGGTGCCGAAAAAGTTGCTGGACAAGCCATAGCTAAAACTCCCGTAGTAGGTTCTTTAAATAAAAAATTAAATAATGGTTTAAATAATAATGGAAGAAATTCTCAGAATGGGCAGAGATCCAATAATTCAAATGCTAATGCTAATTCTCCTTCTAATCCTAATACTACTAATAATAATGCTCCTTCTAATCAGTCTTCAGCACCAGCTGGTAGAAATCAATCCGGTGGTATGAAAAGGCCAAGTGGAAATAGACCTTTTCAACCAAGAAAAAATACTAATGAAACTCCTAATTTAAATAAAAATAATTTAAGTAATAATCAAAATGCTAATTCGGATAATTCTAATACTTCTAGTGGAGGAGGTTCTTTATTACCTAAGGCTTTACAAAGAAGAAAAGAAAACCCGGGCTTTTTAAATAGTTTTCATCAAAGAAATCAAAGTGTTTCAGAGACAAGTGAAGATACAACTGATGATACATCTTCTTCTGTTGCTGATACTGTTGAAAACACTAAGAAAACTTTTGCTGCGATTATAAAATTATCTCCTTTTTTATTGCCTATTATTTTAATCGTTGCTTTTTTGCTCATTATTGTAATTGGTGTAGCATATCCTGGTTCATCTCTAGCTTCTAGTTTAAGTTTAAAGTCTCATACAGAAGAAGAAAAGGATTATGTTTATGATGAAGTGCAAGATAGCAAAGATTATGATAATGAAATTAAATATAATGATGCTATTCGTGGTGATGCTGGTATTGTTCAAGAATATCAAAGTAAATATGGAGTAACTATTGATTGGTTACTACTTCATAATGTTTTAAAATATCGTTATACACTTACATCAGAAAATGATTTATATACTGATAATGGTAATTCTGATATTTCTGAAGAAGAACTTAATAAAAATTTAGAAAATCTTGAAACTGAAGATGGATCAACAAGTAGTGATTCATCGTTTGATTATGGAGCTGCTTCTAAAAAGATTAAAGCCGTTGCTGCTTTAATGGTTACTAAAGATGCTGATGGTAATTATTCAACAGATACTAAAGTTGGCGGAAGTTTTTATAATGCTTTAATTGATAGTGAGTTTTTAAAAGGCTATTATAAAGATTTTTTAACTGATGATAGTTATGATGCAAGAAAGGCTTTAGTTGATGAAATTTTTGAACAATATGAATTTGAAAAAGAAGCTTTAACTGATGAAAATGGTAGTGGCTTTTTGGCTGATGGTATGCAAATATATTTACAAACTTGTGAATATCCTCCTTATTCTACAACTACCAATGAAAGAGGTAAAACCGTTTTTTCTAATAATCGAAATATAAATAAAGGTACAAAGTATCCGGAATATTTTAGTTTAGCAGATTATTTAAAAGGAGCAGTAGAAGGGGAATTAGGACGTAGTTCTTTAAAGCCTGCTACTCGTGAAGGTGTTAAAGCCTTTGTTGTTGCAACTTTAACTTTTATGTTGGGAAGTTTTTATGTTGATTTTTATCCGGGTGTTCAAACGATTAATTTTCCATCAGGTAATTGTCGATTAGTATCTTGTGATGTTGTTAATGGTTGTACTTATACTACTAATGGTAATAAATATGGAACGGCTTATAGTGGAACAAATCGTTATGGAAGTGGAGGTATTCATAGACCTTGGAATGAAGCTCAAAATGCTTTTATGGATAGTGTTTTATCTGAAGTATTTGGGGTAGTTATGGTATATAAAGGTGTAACGACTGAGACTTTCCGCGGAGGAGAAGATTTAAGAGGTGGAAATTATTATGATAAAAAATCTAATCCTAACTGTGGCAATAATTGTATGGGTGCAGAAGATGCCCTTGAAGATTCTAGGAATGGAATGACTTATGAAGAAATCTTGGCAAAATATTATCATGGAGATAAATTTGACCTTATAAATATAAGTGAAGGTTTATATGTTAATGCTGGAAATTATACCAATTCTAATTATAATGGACGTATCATCTTTTTTGATCAAAGTAATTATAAAGTTTCTTTCTGTGGAAGAAATGATGCTACTATTTCTGGAGCTGGCTGCGGTGTAACAGCAACGGCTATTGTTATTGCATCAATGACAGGTGATCAAAGTAAAGACCCCGTTTGGTTTAGTGACATGGCAAAAGAGACCGGTGATTGTGGTTATGATGTAAGTGGAACTTCTCCAGGTTTCTTTGAAAAAGCGGCTGCTAGATTTAATCTTGATTATCAAGAGGTTTCATCTAAAAATAATTCAAAGGTTTTAGAGGCTTTAGCAACAGGAAATTCCTTGGTAATTGCTCATATGGGAAGTGGTCATTTTACTAACGGTGGACATTATATTGTTTTATCAGGAGTTCGCGAAGATGGTAAAGTTTATGTGTATGATCCTAATAATCATTATAGTTCCAGTGGAGGTAATGGCTGGTGGAGTTTTAATGATGTTATTGTACCAGAATTACGTGGTTCGTTTCATATATTTACAAAGAGGGGATAAAAATGCGAAAAATAATTGTTTTAATATTAACCTTATTTTTTATAACTGGCTGTGATGTTATTAGTAATGTTACGATTACCAAAGATTTAGAAGTCCAAGAAGAAGTTTTAATGACAGGAACATCAACATTCTTTGCAAGATTTTACAAAAATGTTCCTTTAACAATTGTGAAAAATCAATTGGAAATTGGTAATCGGGAAGCCCTTTTAAAGAATAATGGTTACCAATATCAAATAGTTGAGGATAGTAAACCTTATCCTTTAGTAAAAGCTGTCAAAAATTATTCTTCTCTTGAAGAGTTTACTGAAAAAACAATTTTTAAAGGTCAATATTTTAATAATTTTGAAGTTACAACTAATAATAATTTAATAACTATTAAGGCTAATGAGTTTGTTGGTCTTTATGATGAAGAACCAGAACGTTATGATATTGCTAAGTTTGCTCTTAATATTAAGGTGCCTTATGTTGTAACTGAAAATAATGCTGATAGTTATAATGCTAAGACTAATACTTATACTTGGAATATTGATAGAGAAACTTTAGAAAAAGAAATTAATTTAACATTTGATAAAAATCTTCCTTATGTGTATAATGTAGTTATGTATATTTCAATTGGGGTTTTAATTCTATTAGTTATAATTATCATTGTAATTGTTATACATTATATAAAAAAGAGTAAAAGAAATAATATTGTTAAAGAATAGAGGAGATATAAATGAGATTAAAATTACGTTTTGATACAGATGATATGAAGAGATTTATAATTATTTGTGTAATTCTTCTTTATATTGTTGCAGTTGCTATTTCTAATTTATCTAGTATTACGGCTACTGGTGAATTTACAGGATTAAATCCTTTTCCCGCTTTTGGAAGTGATTTAATTTTAGCAACACTCGTTTTTTATATTATTGCTTTACTTGCTCTTTTAGTAAGTTGTAAGAGTTATTTCTTTGAATTTGATAAGGGTTTTGGTTATACTACTGAGAAAAAATCGGATGGTTATGCTAAGTGGTGCGATGCTAAAGATATGAAGAAACAATTGAACTTAGTTTTGCCTGCTGACCAACATTCTGAGCATGCTGGGATTGCTTTAATAAATGATGGTAAGAAAATTTATGTTGATGATAGTGAATTTCATAATTTAGTAATTGGTTCCACCGGAAGTGGTAAAACAACAGCGATTATTTATCCAATGATAGAACTTTTATCAAAACATGGTGAGTCAATGATTATAACTGACCCTAAAGGCGAATTATATGAGAAAAAAAGTAATATGTTAAGGTCTAAGGGTTACAAAATAATTATTTTAAATTTCCGTGATCCGGGTCGAGGAAATGCTTGGAATCCTTTGACGTTACCATATCAATTATGGAAAAAAGGAAATCAAGATAAAGCAATTGAGCTTTTAGATGACTTAGCCTTAAATATTTTGTATGATGAGTCTAATAAAAATGCTGACCCTTTCTGGGAAAAAACTTCGGCTGATTATTTTTCGGGTTTATCACTTAGTTTATTTGAAGATGCAACTGAAGATCAGATTAATTTAAATAGTATTAGTTTAATGACAACTGTTGGCGAAGAAAAGATAGGTGGAAGTACTTATATTAAAGAGTATTTTAATGGTAAAGATCCAAGTGGTCCTGCTTATATAAATGCATCTAGTACAATTCTTGCCCCTAATGATACCAAAATGAGTATTTTAGCAGTTTTTAAGCAAAAAATTAAATTATTTGCATCACGTGTAAATTTATCAGAAATGTTATCTTATAGTGATTTTTCGATTGAAGATATAGGAAAACAACGAACTGCTGTCTTTGTTGTAATTCAAGATGAAAAGAAAACATATCATTCTTTAGTAACTATTTTAATTAAACAAATATATGAAACGTTAATTGATGTTGCTCAAAATAATGGAGGAAAACTACCAATTAGAACTAATTTTTTATTAGATGAGTTTGCTAACATGCCACCATTAAAGGATGTAACAACAATGATTACAGCAGCAAGAAGTAGACAAATGCGTTTTACAATGATTATTCAGAATTTTGCTCAATTAAATGAAGTTTACGGGGAACAAAATGCTGAAACAATTAAAGGTAACTGTGGTAATATGATTTATCTAATTTCAACTGAACTTCGGGCTTTAGAAGAAATTAGTAAAATGTGTGGTGAAATTAAAGTAAAAACTGGTAAAGATGATAAAGAGAAAGAAGAAACAAGACCTTTAATTACAATTAGTGATTTACAAAAATTGAAAATGAATGAAGTTATTATTAGAAGATTAAGAACTGCTCCTTTTAAAACAAAACTAACACCTGATTATAAAATGAATTGGGGTAGACAATATAAAATGGCTTCGCTTTCTGATATTAAACCTCGTGAGAAAAGAGAAGTTAAAGTTTTTGATGTTAAGGAATATGTTAAAGAAAAGAAAAAGGCTGCTGCTAGTACTTCTTTTGGAGCATTCCCTGGAACTTCTCCATTTGGGGCTAGTTATCCACCTCCATTTTCAGCAAGCCCTCTTGATAGACCTTCACCATATCAATCACCATTTCCTGGTTTATTCGATAGTAAGATGAATGATACAATTACATCTCCAAGTAGTAGTCAAAAACTTGATGTTGATAAAATTTTGAAAAATTTAGATGAAAAAATTGCTGAAATAGAAGCCGAAGAAAAAAGGTTAGCCGATGAAGAAAAGAATGCTAATGCTGCAATTGTTCAAGAGACCAAGAAATTAGACGACTTAGAAAAAGACAAGAATAATCAAACTAAGCAAGATGATATGGAAAATAAGGATACTTCAAATACTACTTTTAAAGAGTCTTCAAATCTTGATGCTCCAAAAAATCAATTTATAAATACTAATACTATGAACAACAATTTTAGTAATAGTAATAACCAGATTAAACCAAATAATAATTTTAGTAACAATAATTATCCTTTTACTGCAAACAATAATATAAATCATAATAATAGCATTAATAACGAGAACCAATTTACTAACAGTAGTAACAATAATAGTTTTAATACTAACAGTAACAATTTTAATACTAACAGTAACAATTTTAATACTAACAACAACCGTGGTAATAGCGATTATAATTTTAATAACAATCCTTTTAATACTGGTAACAATAATTTTAATATTAATAACAATCGTGTTGACAATAATAATTTTAATAGTAATAGTTTTAACGTTAATAACAACATTATCAACAATAGCAATAACAAGAGTGGTATCAATACTAATCCTATTAATACACCAAGCACCAATGTCTTTAATAATAATGCTAATATTAATAACAATATGTTTGCTAACACTAATCCAGCAATTCCTTCAAATCTTGATAGTCAAAAACCTAAGGCACCTGAAAGTTTTGAAGATTTCTTAGGTAGTTTTTCGGATGATGACTTTAAAGTAGAAACTCCAAATAGAGATTTTCATGTTGAAAATAATACTCCTAAAAATATTGATGATTTAATTGATAAAATAAAGGAAAAGAGTGCTGAAACAATTACAGATAATGTTAAACCTAATATGGAATTAAAAGAAGAGAATAAATATAAAGAAGTTAGTGATGATGAATTTTTTGATGACTTCTTTGATGAATAATTCTCTTTTTTTCTTAAATTTAGCCAATTCAAATAACTTTCAAATTTATAAATTATGGGTAAATTATCCTTTATCCTTGAAAATAATTATTTTTTTTGCTATAATGTTTTCAGAATATAGAGGTGTTTATGAAAAAAATAGTAAAGTTTTGGTTGATATTACTTGTTTTTTCTCTTTTTGTTAACGTAAAAGCCGTTGAACTTGAAGCAAAAGAAACAAAAGATGATAATAATCAAAGTGAAAATAATAACCAAAGTGGTAGTGATGGTGATATTGATATATTCGATGATCCTTTGGCTGGACTTTGTGACCAAGATAAAGTTGATGTTAAAATAAATGGTAATATAATAATATGTAATGATGATTTAGTTTGTGAATATAAAGAAGAAGATAATGCTGTAAATAAAGTTACGATTGAATATGGTTCTACTTGTGATACTTTAACAAAAGAAGAAAAAAGTATTGTACCAGGATTAAATACTTTTAAAATAAATGCTAAGGCTAAAAGTGGTAAAACTTATAATTATACTATTAATATAACAAAAATTGCTAAATCAACAGATAGTTCATTAAAAACTTTAAAAGTTAATGGAGTAGAAATTCCTTTAAAAAGTGGAACTAATAAATATTCAACAACGGTAAGTTATTCAACAAGTAAATTAGAAATAGAAGCAATTCCTAATGATGAAACTGCTAAAGTAGAAGATGCTAATAAAGATAAATTATATTTTGATTTGTTTGAAACATCTAAAAATATTCAAATAAAAGTAATTGCAGCAAGTGGAGATGTTACAACTTATGTTGTTGCTGTTTCTAAAAGAGATGAGGCTGATACAACTTTAAAAAGTTTATCAATTAAAGGCACCTCAATTGATTTTGAAAGTTCAGTTTATGATTATGAATTATCCGTTTTCAAGAGTGTAACGGAACTTGATATTGATGCTATTGCTACTGATACTAAAGCAAATGTAAAAATAAATAAACCAGAAACTCTAGAAATGGGCTTAAATACAGTTACTATAGTTGTAGAAAATGATGGTAATGAAAAGACTTACACCTTAAAAATAACAAGATTGGACATGGAAGATGAAACAGTTGCTAATCTTAAATCTTTAAAAATAAAAGATTATGATTTGGACTTTAAAGAAGATAAATATGAGTATAATCTTAAAATAGGTGATGTTAATTATTTAGACATTGATGTTGAAACTTTAAATCCTGAGGCTAAATATGAAATAACTGGAAATGCTGATTTAGTTAATGGAAGTATTATTAAAATTAAAGTAACTTATAATGATGATATTACAAGAATTTATCGTATTAATATTGAAAAAGAAGAAATTGTTGAAGAAAGTAATAATCTTTCTAAAATAATAATTGTTATTGTTTTGATTGTTCTTTTAATTGGTGGTATTGTTGCTTTAATAATCATTATGAAAAGAAAAAATAATAAAAAGCCTAATAAGAAAAAGGCTGTTAAAAAGAATGAAGTAGAAAATGATAATGTACAAAAAATTGGGGCTAATCCCAATGATGTAATTAATTTACAAGATGATGATACAAAGGAAGTAGAAGAAGTAATTTAAATAAATTAAGGAATGATTTTATGCTAAAGAAACTTGATAAATGGTTAGTTATATGTGTTCTTATCTTATCTGTTACTGGTCTTGTTATGATATTTTCAGCCAGTAATGTTACTAGTTATATGCAATTTGCTAAAAGTCCATATAACTTTTTTATAAGACAATTTATCTTTCTTATAGCAAGTTTAATCATTTCTTTTTTTGTCTTAAAAATTGATACAAAAATTTATGAGCATTTTGGTTTGTTTTTCATGATAGTTATTATAGGTTTATTAGGTGGTGTTTTAGTATATGGAAAAATTACCAATGATGCAAGTAGTTGGTTTAGATTAGGACCAATTACTATTCAGCCAAGTGAATTTGCTAAAGTTATTACTATTTTATGGTTTAGTACTTATTATAGTAGAAAAGAACATTGCACAGATTTTAAAAAAGTTTTATTTCCTTTAATACTTGCTTTTGTTATAGCCTTATTAATTGCTATTCAACCGGATTTAGGTACAACTACTTTATATTTAGGTATTGTTTTCTTTATGTTTTTAGAACTTCCTATTAATTGGAAAGTAAAGAGAAATAGTTTTATTGGTTTAATTGTAATTGTTGCAGGTTGTTTACTTTTACTATTAAATAATGGAGTACAACTTCTTTTTGAAAGACAAGTGGAAAGATTTAACTTTTTAAATCCTTGTGAAAGAATATATTCAACTGGTAATCAAGTATGTAATGGTTATATTGCAATAAATAATGGAGGTTTGTTTGGTAAAGGACTTGGAAATAGTACGCAAAAGTATTTATATTTACCAGAAGCATATACTGACTTTATTTTTGCTATTATTGTAGAAGAATTAGGACTTTTAATATCCGTTGGAATTTTACTTTTATTGTTTATTATTTTATGGAGGATTTTCTTAATTGCTAAAAGAAGTAGAACAACTAGAGGGGCTTTAATTTGTTATGGCGTTTTTTGGTATATTTTATTGCATATTTTAATAAATTTAGGTGGACTACTTGGTTTAATGCCTTTAACAGGTGTTCCTTTACCATTTTTATCATATGGTGGCTCTTATTTAATGTGTTTAATTATAAGTCTTGCATTAGTTTTAAGAGTTGATTATGAAAGTAAAACAACTAAAAGTAATAAATAAATATTATAATAAGGAGATTTTATTGGAAAACTTCTAAAAATGTGTTATTATGTTTATGGAAGGCGGGAGTACAATGAGTAGTAATATGCATAATTTTAAATGTCAAAAAATGTTAAATAACAAAGTTAACTCTAAGTCAACTACGGGGGGGGTACTTTAGTACAATTTGGATTATATTTTCAAATTGTTAAATATAATTTATTAAGGTAGTAGGTACATCAAAAAATAAAGTTTGGATGATTTTTTTGATGTACTTTTTTGTCAAGGAGTTTTTTTGTTAAGATAAATTAATATTATAACTTGATAAAATTTCTTTTTATGGTACAATTATAATGGTTATACTTGACAAACAATAGTTTTGTAGTATAATAAATTCGCCGAAAAAATGGGAGGAGTTAAATATTTATGGAAGAAATTAACCTTAAAGAGTTATGGCGTTATTTCATATCAAAGTTTTATATTATTTTAATGGTGGTTGTTGGTTGTTTACTAGTTGGAAACATTTACTTGGCTTTTTTTCAAGTACCCCTTTATGAAAGTAATACTTCACTTATTTTTGCCAATGAGAAAGGAATTACTCAATCAGATATTAATTTGAATAAAAGTTTGATTTCAACCTATAATGAATTTATCAAAAGTAAAAAAGTTTTAAATCAAGTAATTGATAACTTAAACTTAAAAGTAGGATATGGAACACTTTCAAAACGTGTTTCTGCAACTGCCGTTTCTGATACACAGTTAATTAGAATTGTTGTATCAGATGAGTCACCTCAAACAGCCCGTGATATTGCTAATGAAATTTCCAAAGTTTTTGCTAAAGAAATTGCTGAATATTACAAGGTAGATAATATCTCAGTTGTTGATGAAGCATCAATTTCTTCAACACCATATAATATTAATGCAACCAAACAAAATGTAATATATTTAGTAGTAGGTTTTGTACTTGGTTTTGCAATAATATTCATATCTTTCTATTTTGATACTTCTGTTAAGGATATCAAAACTATTGAAGATAAATTGAATTTAACTGTTTTAGGAACAGTTCCTAAGGTAGGTGAAAAAAATGGCTACTAATACAAAAAGTGGTATAAATCCAAAACAAAAAGCAAATTTATTTGTTAATAATAGTCCAAAATCATCTTTTGCCGAAGCAATAAAAACAATTAGAACTAATTTACAATTTTCAGCCGTTGATAAAGAAATAAAAATAATTTTAGTAACATCGCCAGAACCAGGTGATGGTAAATCACTTATTTCTTGTAATCTAGCCGGTGCTTATGCTCAAGAAAATAAAAAAGTATTAATAATCGATTGTGATTTGCGTAAAGGTCGTCAACATGAAATATTTAATATTAATCGTGATAATACGACTGGTTATACTAATTTAATACTTAATTATACTAATGCTTCATCTTCTGTAACGCAACCAGTTAAACTAGAACTTAAAGATTATATTTGCAAAACAGGAATTAAAAACTTACATTTAATTCCAAATGGGCCAACGCCACCTAATCCAATTGAACTATTGGCATCATCTAAAAATCAAGAATTAATTCAAGTATTAAGAGAAATATATGATGTTATTATTCTTGATTGTCCACCAGTATTAGGACTTTCTGATACACTTGTTATGACAAAGTTAAGTGATGCTAATATTATTGTAGTTTCTGCTAATAAAACAAAACTTGAGACTATTTCTGATGTTAAAAAGGCTTTTGATAAAGCAAATAGTCAAATAACAGGTGTCATCATCAATAAAGTTAAAGAAAAACATAATGGTTACTATGGTTATTATGGGGATATAGAATGAAAGACTTGCATTCCCATATTTTAATGGGAATTGATGATGGCTCAAAAAGTTTGGAAGAAAGTTTAGAAATTTTAAAGAAAGCCGAACAAGCAGGTATTACAGATATAGTTTTAACACCACATTATATTAAAAATTCTAAATATGATGCTAATAATCAAAAAAAGAAAAAACTATTGAATGAGTTATCAAAAGAAGCAAGGGCTTTAGGAATTAATGTTAAGTTATATCTTGGAAATGAAGTTTTTATTGATAATGATATAATAAAATTAATTGCAAGTAAAAAAATAGCTAAAATTAATAATACAAGATATATTCTTATAGAACTTCCAATGTCTTCAGAACTTAATAATGCTTTAGAAATATTCTTTGATTTAATAAGACATGGTTATATACCAATTCTTGCTCATCCTGAAAGATATACATATATTCAAAAAGATGTTTCAAAATTAGATAAGTTCTTAGAAATTGGAGTATTATTACAAGGTAATTACTTAAGTTTATATGGTAAATATGGACATGGTTCTTTAAAAGTTTTGAAAAAATTGTTAAAACAAAAAAAGATACACTTCTTAGCAAGTGATATTCATCATGCTAAAAATGATTACCATTTAGAAAAAATAAATAAAACATTGTTAAGTATTACAAAAGATGAAGATTATATTAATGACATATTAAATAGAAATTTTGATAAAGTCATTAATGGAATAAAAATTAATTAAAATAAATATTGGGGCGGTTGATAATGCTAATTGATTTTCAAAAGCAATTTGTATCAACGATGAAAACTTGTTCAATGTGGTAAAAATAATAAACTGCATTTGTAACAATAAATTATGAACTATAATTAAAAGTCATAATTAAAAATTCAACAAGGTCCCTTTCTTATGCGACTTTGTTTTTACGGAAAAATTAAAAAGTATAGTTATGTTATAGTTTCATAATTTAGATACTTTTGAGGAGGAGAATATAAATGTCAAGGATATTGTTTCCAAAATATAGTGTATTGATGTCAGTTTATTGTAAAGAAAAACCAGAATTTTTAGAACAAGCAATACAAAGTATATATGATCAAACTGTTAAAACAGATGATTTTGTATTAATATGTGATGGTAAATTAACAGAAGAACTTGATAAAGTTATAGATAAATTTAAAACTAAATTTGGTGATGTGATGAATATTGTCAGATTTGAGGAAAATCATGGTTTAGGTCATGCTTTAAATGTTGGAGTTACTTTATGCAAAAATGAATTAATTGCTAGAATGGACTCTGATGATATATCTAAAAAAGATAGATGTGAAAAAGAATTAAAGAAATTTATGGAAGATGATACTTTAAGTATTGTGGGAAGTAATATTTTAGAGTTCACGGAAACTCCTGAAAAGGCTGATATTCTTCGAAAAGTACCAGAATTGAATGAAGATATTATTAAATTTTCTAAAAAAAGATGTCCATTCAATCATCCTTCTGTTATGTATAAAAAAAGTGCAGTTATTGAAAGTGGAAATTATAGAAGTGTAAGACACATGCAAGATTATTATTTGTGGGTTGATATGTTAACTAATAATAAAAAAGGTTATAATATTCAAGAACCTTTAGTTTTCATGCGTGCAAGTAATGATTTATATAAAAGAAGAAGTGGTAGAGAATATATTAAAATTCAAAATAATTTATTTAGAATAATGAGAGAACGGCATTATATTACAATTTTAGAGTATTATAGTTCAATTACTATTAGAACTTTATCGGCATTTGCTCCAAACTTTTTACGTAAAAGAGTCTTTAAAAAGTTTTTAAGAAAAAAGGTGAGTGATAATTATGCCTATTGAGAATTTAGTTAAAGATAAACTGTCCTCTCATCCTCAAATTAAAAAAATTGTCAAAAGAAGTTATCAATTAGTAATGTATACTTTTTCAAAAAAAATAAAAAGTGAGGGGGATTTAATAAAAGTATCTCCAAATGATAATACTTATGACTATTTTTTTGGTTATTATGATAAATCACCATGGGATGCAACAGGTAGATATATGTTATGCATGAAAGCCAAAGATACTTCAAAAGAGGTTGCTCCTCATGATAAATTAGAAATATTATTAATAGATACAGAAAATAATAATAAAGTTTCTAAAATTGCTGAAAGTAATTCTTGGAATGTTCAACAAGGTTGTATGGCTCAATGGTTAGGTCCTGATTTTAAGAGTAAAATTATTTATAATGATTATCGTGATAACAAATATTGTTCAGTTATTTTAGATATTGCAACAAAAGAAGAAAAAGTAATTGATATGCCTATTTATTCTGTTGCAAGTGATGGGACTTTTGCTTTAACTTTAGATTTTTCAAGATTGCATCGCTTACGTCCTGGTTATGGTTATTCCAATATCGAAGATGCTACTGTGAATGAAAATATTCCTAATTCTCCATGTATTTGGAAAATAGATTTAAAAAATAATAAAATTGAACCATTTTTATTTTATAAAGATTTTTATAATTTTGAAAAAAGAAAAGAAATGGAAAATGCTGTTCATAAAGTTAATCATATAATGATAAGTCCTAACAATGATAAATTTATGGTAATTCATCGTTTTTTTGTTGATAAAAAGAAATATAGTAGACTAGTAACTTGTGAAATTAAGAGTAAAAAATTATTTAATTTAAGTGATGATGATATGGTTTCGCATTGTTATTGGAAAAATAATGATGAAATAATTGCTTTCTTGCATAAGAAAGATGGTGGAAATGGTTATTATTTAATGAAAGATAAAACTAATGAATATACTCATTTATGGCAACATATTCTTGCTGATGGTCATCCAAGTTATTCTAATAATAAAAAAATGGTTTTAACTGATACTTATCCTAATAGAAAAAGAATTAGTACAGTAAAATTAATGAATGAAGATGAAAATATTGTTATTGCTAGAGTTTTTGCTCCTTTTAAATATGATAATGATACAAGATGTGATTTACATCCTAGATGGAGTTTAGATGATAAAAAAGTTTGTATCGATTCTTGTCATGAGGGAAAAAGAGGTTTATATGTTATTCCTGTTGATAAAATATCTTACACCGATCATAGTTTATTAGGAAGTGCAATTGCTAATAAAAACAAAGATAAAAAAATAAAAATAGTTTATTTACTAACATCTTGTAAAAGAAAAGGACCAGTTGAACAAACTTTAAATATTATTAAAAATTTAGATACTAATATCTTTTATCCTATTTTAATAACAATCTATGATGAAGATAAAGATAATCGTTTGAATGAATATTTACCTTATGTAAATGAACATTATTATATTAATACTAGTAAAAAGAATATTCTTTTAAAGAAAACTAAAAGATTAGATGATATCTTTTCTAAACTAAAACCAGATGTTATTCATTCCCTTGGTTTATTTCCAGATTTTTATGTTGCTAATTTAAATAAATATAAAAAAATAACAACTTTAAGAAATTATGTATATGAAGATTATTTAACTAAATTTGGAACTGTTAAAGGTTTTATAATGTCTAAACTTCATTTAAAGGCTATTAAAAAAATTGATAAAGTTTTAACTTGTTCTAAAAGTTTAAGTGATATATATAAAGAAAAATTACATTTAAATTTTGATTATATTCAAAATGGGGTAGATATTTCTAAATATGAAGTAGTAACGAAAGATAAAAAAAGAGAAATACGTGAAGAATTAAATATTTTAGAAGATGATTTAGTATATATTTATACAGGTCAATTTATAGAACGTAAGAATATTCCTTTTTTGTTAGAATGTTTTCAAGAAAAATATCAAAATTCTGATAAAGTAAAACTTTTGTTATTAGGAAATGGTCCTCTTTTAAAAGATTTAAAAGAAAAGTATGCATCGGATAAAATTATTTTTAAAGGTGAAGTTAAAAATGTAAATTATTATTTAAGTGCAAGTGATGTCTACGTTTCAACTAGTAAATCTGAGGGATTACCTAATGGTGTTTTAGAGTCATTAGCAACTGGTGTTCCGGTTATTTTATCAGATATTCCTCAACATAAAGAAGTTATTGAAGTAAATACTAAGGCTGGTTTTATTTATAAGCAAGATGATAAGAATAGTTTAATAGATGCTTTTAATAAAATTGAAAAAGATGATTTAGATAAGTTAAGTAAAGAAGCCAGAGAGTCAGCTGTTAATTATTTTGCCTCTTTTAAAATGAGTAGTAAGTATCAAGAAGAATATCAAAAATTGTCAAGAAATGAGGTTAATGATGAAAAATAAAAATATAACTTTTTTTATAGGAAGTTTAGCAGGAGGAGGGGCTGAAAGAGTTGTCTGTAATCTTGCTAATTATTTAGTAGAAAGAGATAATAATGTAACCGTTTTAACAATGTCTGATATTAAAGATACTTATATTGTTGATAAAAGAGTAAAAAGAAAATATTTACTTACGAAAAATGAAAGAAAAAATAAAATATTTGATTTTTTCTTAAGATTTAAAAGATTATCTCATTACATGTCTTCTGAGAAATGTGATTTATATATAGTCATGTTGCCTATTACAACAATTATGATGCTTTTATTAAGGAAAAAGACAAAGGCTAAAATAATTATGTCAGAAAGAGCAGATCCTGCTTCTTATAGTAAAATTAAGCAAATACTAATTAAAAAACTTTCTAAAAAAGCAGATGGTTTAGTTTTTCAAACAGAAGATGCTAAAAGTTGGTATAATTTAGATAATAAAAAAACGATTGTTATACCTAATGCGATTAATGAAGAATTTTTAAATCTTGATTTTAGTAATGTTAAAAGAGAAAAAAAGATTGTTTCTGTTGGCAGATTAAATAATCAAAAGAATTTTTCTTTATTAATTAAGGCTTTTTCAAAGTTAGATGAAAAATTTAATGACTATAATTTAATTATATATGGTGAGGGAACTAAAAGAGTGGAACTAGAAGAAGAGATAAAAAACTTAAACCTTGATGATAGAGTTTTCTTACCAGGTTATTCAAAAGATATCAAAAAAGATATAATTAATGCATCTCTTTTTGTAATGAGTTCTAATTTTGAGGGAATGCCTAATGCTTTAATTGAAGCAATGGCTCTTGGAATACCTTCTATTTCAACAGATTGTCCTTGTGGAGGACCTCGTTATTTGATAAAAAATATGAAAAATGGTATACTTATACCAGTAGGCGATGAGGTTGAATTAATTAAACAAATGACTTTTCTTTTAACAAATGAAGAGGAAGCATTAAAAATAAGTGATAATGCTAAACAAATTGTTTTTGATTTAAATCCAGAGAAAATTTATGGAACTTGGGAAAAATATATAAAAAGTATTATAGAATAAGATTGGTGTGAATATTATGAAAAAATTTCAATATTTTTTGTTATTAGTATTTTTTATTGCAAACTCGGCTTATCGTTTAGGAACGGGTTTTGATGCTATGTTTGTAAGAGGATCTTTTTTGGCTCTTTTTACATGTATGATACTTTTTAATCAAAAAATAAAAATTACACCTATTTTAAAGTGGGGACTCTTATTTTGGGGATACTATTTTCTTTCAGTATTGTGGGCACCAAATCCATCTGCTACTTTAAAATACTTAAATGGTTTTGTACAAATTTATGGCGTTTACTTTTTTATATCTAATTTAATTGAAGATAAGGAAGATATTAAAACAGTTATAAAACTTTTAATTGTCTCTTCACTATATACTATGATATTATTAGCCTTAAGAACTCCTGTTGCTTTATATGGAAGTGAAAGAATAGGTGAAGTAATTGGTCAAAATCCTAATACTTTTGGTATGATTATGGCTACTAGTGCTGTTTTAACTTTCTACTTAGTTAAAACAGATAATGAACAAAAGAAAAGATTGCCTAAAATAGTTTATTATATTTTAATTTTGTTATTTTCTATCTTTTCTTTATTGTCAGGTTCTAAAAAGGCTTTAATATTATTAGGTGGAGGGCTTGTTGGCTTAGAGATTTTTGTAAATCATAGCAAGAAAAAACTTAAAGGGATTTTAACAGTAATTATTGTTGTGCCTTTAGCCTTATTTTTTATTTTTCATAATGAGAAACTGTATTCAGTTTTAGGATATAGATTAGAGAAGACTTATTTAACTATAACTAATCAGTATACATCAACAATGAAAGATGGTAGTTTATTGGAAAGAGAATATTTTCAAAAAACGGCTATGGAATTATTTAAAAAACATCCAATAATTGGTTATGGAGGAAATAATTTTTCAACTTACTTACGTTCAATAAATTATTCTGATCCTGCATATTCACATAATAATTTTACAGAATTGTTATCAACTTTAGGTATCATTGGTTTTATTATTTATTATTATTTTATTGGTTCCGTTATTTGGAAATTGTATAAAATTTTAAAAAATAAAAAAGAAAAAGAAATGCCAATTTTATTATTAATATTAATGCTTTTATTTTTAGCACTAGATTATGGATTGGTAAGTTATATAGAGGTATTTAATGCTATTATTTTAGCAATTGCAGCAAGTTATGTTTATCTAAATGAAAAGGAGGTTAAGGTTAATGAAAATTAAATCGTTGTTTAACTATAAAAAAGTTATATTGGCTTTAGGTGATAGAGGATTTTTAAATTTTTTAAATGATAAGGCTTATATTAAAACTAGATATTATTGTAAATTTGGAAAAAAATTAAATCTTGATAATCCTAAAAGTTATAATGAAAAATTACAATGGATAAAATTATATGATAGAAAAGATATTTATACTAAAATGGTTGACAAATATGAAGCAAAGAAATATGTTGCTTCGGTTATTGGGGAGGAATATATTATTCCAACTTTAGGAGTATATGATAAATTTGATGATATTGATTTTACTAAATTACCTAACCAATTTGTTATAAAATGTACCCATGACTCTGGAGGATTAGTTATTTGTAAAGATAAGAGTAAATTGGATATTGACTCTGCTAAGAAAAAAATCAATAAATCTTTAAAAGAAAACTACTATTATAGAGGTCGTGAATGGCCTTATAAAAATGTAAAACCACGAATTATTATTGAAAAATACATGGAAGATACTAAAGATAAAGAATTAAAAGACTATAAAATTTTTACTTTTAATGGAAAGGCTAAGATACTATTTATTTCATCTGGAAGACAAGAAGGTAAAACAGTTGTTGACTATTTCGATAGAGATTATAATTTTTTAGATTTTACTTGGGGATATCCTAATTTTGAAAAAATACCTCCTAAGCCTAAAAATTTTGACTTAATGTTTGAACTTGCTGAAAAATTGGCTAAGAATACTTATGAACTAAGAGTGGATTTTTATGAGGTTGATGGTAAAATTTATTTTGGAGAACTTACTTTCTTTGATGGAGGTGGCTTTGATAGAATTGTTCCCGAAGAGTGGAATTATAAATTAGGTTCAATGATTGATTTAAATAATAAAGGGGAAAAGAATAATGAATGAAATTATAAAAAAAATAACTTATATAATTCCCGATAAGTTATATTCAAGTTTAAAATATAGAATTAAGATGAAAAAATGGATTAATTGGAAAAATCCGGAAACTTTTAATGAAAAAATTCAATGGTTAAAATTAAATGATAGAAATCCTTTATATACAAAATTAGTTGATAAATATGAAGTAAAGGATTATGTTTCTAATATTATTGGAGAAAAATATATTATACCAACTTTAGGAATATATGATAAATTTGATGATATTGATTTTACTAAATTACCTGAGCAATTTGTTATAAAATGTACTCATGACTCTGGAGGTTTAGTTATTTGTAAAGATAAAAGTTCTTTTAATATAGAAAATGCTAAAGAAAAAATAAATAAATCTTTAAAAAGAAATTATTATTATGGTAATCGTGAATGGCCTTATAAAAATGTAAAACCTCGAATATTAATTGAAAAATATATGGAGGATAAAAAAGATAAGGAATTAAGAGATTATAAATTTTATTGCTTTGATGGCTATGTAAAAGCCTTGTTAGTTGCTACTAATAGACAAAGTAAAAATGAAGAATTATGTTTTGATTATTTTGATAGTGAATATAAACATTTAGAATTAACTAATCATTATCATCCAAATAATAAAAATATTCCACATAAACCTGTAAAATTTGCTGAAATGTTAAAATTATCTGAAAAATTATCTAAAGGATTTCCTCATGTAAGAGTTGATTTTTATGAAGTAAATGGTGAAATATATTTTGGTGAATTAACGTTTTATGATATGGGTGGATTATTAAAAATTCATCCTGACGATTGGGATTTAGAGTGGGGAAAATTAATTAAATTACCTAAGAAAGATGATTAAGAAATATTAGAAGAGATGGTGAAAATATGGAAAATAATAGTTTAAACAATAAAACAATTTTAATTACTGGAACAGCAGGTTTTATTGGTTCTTATTTAGCAAAAAGAGTTTTAGAAGAAAATCAAGATACTTTAGTAATAGG